>JBGTKH010000493.1:0-7261 GCA_041744735.1 Pirellulaceae bacterium
TGCGGCAGCGTGGATGATGGGAAGAGTACGCTCATCGGCCGCTTGCTGTACGACGCGAAGATGACGTACGAGGACCAGCTTGCCGCGGTCCGCAAGGATTCGATCAAGCACGGCACGACCGGCGGTGACATTGATCTGGCGCTGCTGATGGACGGGCTGGAGGACGAACGACAGCAAGGCATCACGATCGACGTGGCGTATCGCTACTTCTCCACCGCGAAACGCAAATTCATCATCGCCGATACGCCGGGCCACGAACAATACACTCGCAACATGGCCACCGGGGCCTCAACGTGCGATCTGGCCATCATCCTGATCGACGCCCGCAAGGGCGTGCTCACACAGACCAAGCGGCACAGCTTCATCGCGTCGCTGCTGGGCATCAAGCACGTGCTGGTCGCCGTGAACAAGATGGACCTGGTCGATTACAGCCAGGAAGTGTTCGAGACGATTCGCAACGACTACAAAGAGTTCGCCGCGCGGCTGGACATTCCCGACTTGCACTTCATTCCGATCTCAGCGCTGAACGGCGACAACGTCGTCGAGCGTCGCGGCACGATGCCCTGGTACGACGGCAGTACGCTGATGAACTTTCTGGAAAACGTGTACATCGGCTCGGACCGGAACCTGGAGGATTTTCGTTTCCCGGTGCAGATCGTCAGCCGCCCGCACCTGGATTTCCGCGGCTTTTGCGGGACGATTGGGTCGGGGATTGTTCGCAAAGGCGACGAGATCATGGCTCTGCCGTCGCGCAAGACCAGCCGCGTGAAGTCGATCGTTACGTTCGACGGGGAGTTGGAAGAGGCGTTTACGCCGCAGGCCGTTACGCTCACGCTGGAAGACGAAATCGACATCAGCCGCGGCGACATGATCGTGAGGCCGGGCAACGTGCCGCGGCTGGAGGCTAAGTTCGAAGCGATGGTCGTCTGGATGCACGAACAGCCGATGGTGCCCGGCAAGCAATACCTGTTCAAGCAAACGACGAAGATGGTGGCCGGCTCGGTCAACACGCTGCGTTATCAAGTGGACGTGAACACCCTGCACCGTAAAGACGCGCCGACCTTGGGGCTGAATGAAATCGGCCGCTGTGCGATTCAGTTGAACGAGCCAATCGCCTACGACGGCTACCGCCGCAACCGGTCCACCGGATCGCTGATCATCATCGACCGCCTGACCAACGTCACGGTCGGCGCCGGAATGATTCTGGACCGCGAGTTGGGCGACCGCCGGCACGATCACTGGGACGACCAGCCGCAGAGCGAAACGTTGCACGGCGAATCAAGCAACGTCAACGCCCAAGAACGCGCCGCCCGCTTCGGCCAGCAGCCGGTCACGATTCTGCTCACCGGATTGACCGGCGCGGGGAAGACCACCATCGCGTACGCACTAGAGCGTCGGTTGTTCGACATGGGCCGAGCCGCCACGGTGCTCGACGGCCAAAACATGCGGCTCGGCATCAGCAAAGACCTGGGCTTCACCGCCGAAGACCGCAGCGAAAACCTGCGCCGCAGCGCGGAAGTGGCCAAGCTGATCAACGACGCCGGCCTGATCTGCATCGGCGCGTTCGTGGCACCCAGCGACGCAGTGCGGCAAAAAGCTCGCGACGTAATCGGCCACGACCGTTTCCTCGCCGTGCACCTCTCGTGCCCCGTCGAGATCTGCCGCCAGCGCGACCGAGACGGCCACTACGCCAAAGCCGACTCCGGCGAAATCGCCCACTTCCCCGGCGTCACCGCCCCCTACGACGAACCGCAATCGCCCGACCTGATCCTCGCGACAGACAAACTCCCTGTGAACCAGTGCGTGGACAAGATTATCGAGCTTCTGAAGCAAAAAGAGATCGTCGCGTAGCATCTACAAGAAAGAATTGCCGATGTTCCGCCGTCAACCGAATTGATAGAATGCGGTAAGTGGCCGCTGGCGAAGCGACCAAGCGGCTTGCGCGGAGAATAAACATGACCGTCGATCAAAGAACGCTCGAAGCACTCGACTTGAAAAGCCTATCCCTGCCTCCTAATCCTTCGGTGGTGGCTGTGGAAGCGGAGGATTACACGGATTCATCCGGCGAGCCGGCCCTTCGAGTACTCGTCACGCTCGACGAGGCTACCGATATCGAGAACTTTCGGGGCGACGACATCAGCACGTTGAAGTCTGCCATTCGCGAGAGTTTACGACGGCACGGCGTGACGCTATTTCCGTACATCTTCCTCGCGAAGCCAAGCGAATTGGCAGAGGTGGACAAGGAGTGACGGGTGTACGAGGACTTGCTCTCGCAGGCAGAATCTCTCGCGCAGCTCGACGCCAAGAAGCCGAAACAGGCGAATCTGCGGCGCGCGGTGTCGTCGGCTTATTACGCGGTCTTTCACTTCCTCGTCCATGAAGCTTGTTGTGTGCAGATTGGCACTCAGCACGGTCAGGCTCCGTTTCGGCACGTCCTTGGCCGAGCCTTTGCTCATACGGTGATGAAGCAAGCCTGCACGAGTTTCGGCGGCGGGACACTCAAGGACGCGGTCATCAAGGGACTGCCTCGCAGCCCGACCGGGAATTACCTGATTCCCAAGGCGATTCAAGACATTGCGGCGACGTTTGCCGAACTGCAAGAAAATCGCCACTTGGCCGACTACGATCTGACCGAACGCTTTCGCCGCTCGGACGTGCGCGCGCTGATTGAACAAGCGAGGCATGATATGGAAAACTTTGCGGCGCTTCCGCAATCGGACGACAAGAAGTTCTTTCTGGCCTGTTTATGGGCGTGGAAGGAATTGAGTTTCTCGTCAGTCTTATCCTAGGATTTCGGCGGCATGAATCAGGAACTTGGTTCCGTGCTTATCGTTGACGACGACCCTCGGTCGCGACAGATGTTGTCGCGCGTTCTCACCCAGAATGGAATTCACACGTCGTCTGCGAGTGATGGTCGCGAAGCGCTTGATTTAATCAATGGGCATCGGATTGATCTCGTCTTGCTCGACACCGTCATGCCTGATCTCGACGGGTTAGCCGTACTGAACGCGATTCGACAAGCGAGGTCGCCGGCAGAATTACCGGTCATCATGGCGACGGTGAAGGATCAAAGCCGAGACTTAGTCGAGGCGTTGAAACTGGGTGCGAATGATTATGTGACGAAGCCGTTCGATTATCCCGTTGTCGTTGCGCGCGTACGAACACACCTCTCGCTGAAGCACTCTGTCGACAAGATCGTCGAACTTGAGAAAAGCCTCGAATTAAGAAATCAGGACTTGCAAGTTGCCAACCGCGACTTAGCCGAGGCGAATCGCCGCATGAAGAGCGATTTGGAAGCGGCGGCGAACATTCAGAAAGCGTTGCTGCCAGACGACCTTCCCAACTTCCCGCAAGCACGATTCGCATGGGGCTTCAAACCGTGCGAGGAACTCGCGGGTGACCTTCTCAATATCTTTCCACTCGATGCAAACCGAATCAGTTTCTATCTATTGGACGTTGTCGGGCATGGCGTGGCAGCGGCATTGCTGGCCGTGACGGTCAATCGCGTCCTGGCGCGCATGTTGACGTCATCCGCCGACGCGCAAGCGGGAACATCCGCGAATCGCACGTCACCTGCGCCGGCCGACGTGGTGGCGCAACTAAATCGAGAGTTTGCTTGGGACACGAAAACGCAGCAGTTCTTTACGCTCATTTACGGACACCTGGACGGCAACACCAGGGAGTGCCGCTTTGTTTCCGCAGGCTTCTTAGTCGAGCGATAAATCATGACCGCGAATCAAATGATTGAGTTGATGAATCGGGTTCCATTCCAACCCCTGGAGATTCATCTCAGCGACGGCACGCAGATTCGGGTGGAGCAGCCGTATCAAATTGCAACTCGGCCGAACAGCCCGACGTGCATTGTCTACGATGAAGACGAGCGGACGCGGTTTGTGGCTTATCGAAACATTACCGAGGTTGTGACATCCTCGACGCCTGAGTAGGAGTCGTGGGGCGAATATCGACCAACGCGGCTACGATTCCAGGTCGTACTCTTTCAGCTTCTTGTGCAGGGTGTTGCGGTTGATGCCTAGTTTGCTGGCGGCTTTGGTTTGGACGTTGTTGCAGGCCAGCATGACTTGGGCGATCAGTTCGCGTTCGACGCGGTTGACGATCTTGTTGTGCAGGTTGTCTTCGTCGGGGCCGGCGCCGTTGATGCCTTGTTGAACGACTTCGTAGGTGAGCGTTTCCAGATCCGCGCCGCGGATGCGGCCGCCGCGCGGCGACTTGCGGCCGCGCACGACGTCGGGCAGAAGGTCCAACGTCAGTTCATCGCCCTCGGCCATCACCACGGCCCGCTCGGCGTAGTTTTGCAGCTCGCGGACGTTGCCCGGCCAATCGTATTCCTGCAGGGCCTCCATCGCCTCGTGCTGAATGTGCACGACGTAGCGGTCGTTGGCTTCGTTGTACACGTTCAGAAAGTGGGCCACCAACGCCGGAATGTCCTCGCGGCGCATGCGCAGTGGCGGCAGGTAAACCGGCACCACGTTCAACCGCCAATACAAGTCTTCGCGAAAGCGGCTGGCCTCGACTTCCTCCAGTAATTCGCGGTTGCTGGCCGCGATCACGCGCGTGTCGACGCGGATCGTGTGTGTGTCACCGACTCGTTCAAACTCGCGCTCTTGCAAGACGCGCAACAGCTTGACCTGCAAGTGCAACGTCGTGCTGTTGATTTCGTCGAGAAAGATCGAGCCGGTGTGCGCCGCCTCGAAGCGGCCGGTGCGGTTGTTCACGGCGCCGGTGAACGAGCCGCGGACGTGGCCGAATAGTTCGCTCTCCAGCAAACTTTCGCTGAGCGCACCGCAGTTGACTTTGACAAACGGCCCGCTGTTGCGGCTGCTCAGCCGGTGAATGGCCGAGGCGATCAGTTCCTTGCCCGTGCCCGTTTCGCCTAACAGCAACACCGAAGCGTTGCTGCGCGCCACGCGCCGCGTGGTGCGATAGACTTCTTCCATCGCCGGGCCGGAGCCGATGATGCCCGGGATCGGCGGGCCGGACTCGTTTTGCAAGTTAGGCAGATATGTGGCCATCGAGGGTGGTAGTGTCTCCGACAACGACTCTTGGTTGCGGCTTTGCAGCGTTAAGGCTGTCCCTGGTTTGCCTGCTGCCCCTCGTCGGCTTTCGCGACCCGCGCTTCGATGGTGTCGAGGATCGAAGCCAACAACAGTTGCGTTTCGCGGTCCAGCGTTTCACTTTGGTTATAGCGATCGTATTGCAGCGAGATCTCGGCGGTCGTCAAAAGGGTGCCGCGACGCTCGACGGCCAACTTGAATGCGTCGGCCGCGGCTTGCCGTTCAACTAGCGGCCGCGCGTTTTGGCTGGCCATGTCCACCAGCGCCCGCTGGGCTTTCGGTGAACCGATCAGTCCCAGCGCACGCGCCGCTTTGGGTGCCAGCGCCGGCGTTTGCAGGGCCATCGCCATCGCATCTTGTTGGCGGAGCAGATCGTAAAAGGAATACTCACCGTGATGTTCCGCCAAACGAATGAATTGGTCCAACGCCGCATCGGCTTGCCGCAGCCGTTCTTTGAAGGTCACCAAGCTGCGGCCCGCGCGGCTCTGCAGCCGGTGCCTCATCAATGCCACGGTTGCCACGTCATGCGGACGAGGAAAGGACACCGTCAGCGGATCGAGGTCGGCCAGTTGCTGGGCCTTCTCCGTATTCTCGTTGCGGGCCATCAGCCCGATCGGCAGATTCGCCGTGCGCGGCTCACGGCGGAAATTTTGCATCAGCTCATTGGCGTTGGGAAAGTCGATGGCATCGCCGATCAGAATAAATTCAAAGTCGGAATTTGCGACGGCCCGCTGAAATGCCTGCCGGCCGGTGGGCGCGGTCTCGCCCTCCATCCCCAGTTGGCTCAGCATGCCCACCACGTTTTGAGCGTCCGAGGTGCGCGGGTCGGCGATCAACACGCGCGGCTGGCCCGTGGTGCGAACCAAAAAGCCGAGCAATTCCGGCACGCGGCTGGAGCCGGGGAAAGGCAGCTTTGGGTCGAGCTTCAGAATCGCCTGAGCGGCCGCGAACCGCAGCCGGCGATCGGGGTGACTCAGACAGCGAGCCAGCGTTCGCTCGCGCCCATCGTCCGATGCCAGCAGTTGGCCGTCGCCCGTGTCGCCCAAGACTTCGGCCGCGCCGATCGCCGCCGGAATGCGTTCCAACTCGATGACATGGGCGAGTAAATCTTCAACCACATCTGCGCCGGCCGCTAATGCCACATCGTGTGCGGTTCCCGCGCCGCTAGCCAGCGGCTGGTCCATGCCGCCCATCACCTTGGCCGCTTCCAGTTGCGTTGCCAGATACAACCGCCGATAGTCGCGATTGTCCGGCGTCAGCGCGTAGAGTTCGCCGGCCACGCGAGCAGCGGCGGTGAGCGAGGCTTCTTCCACCGGCAGGCGCTGCGGCACACTGGCCTGCTGCTTGGCGTCCCAGTTCCACACTTCGATCATGTCTTCGTAGTCGAGCCGGCCGGGCCGCTCGCCGTTGAAGAAGGCCCTCGCTTGCCGATAGAGATATAGCTCGCCGTCATATTGTGTCGGTAGGACGCCCACGATGCGCACCAGTGCCATCCGAGCGGCCTGGCGCAAATTCGGGTCGCTCTGTGTCGAGAGCGCCGGACGTACCATGTACGACACCGCTCGCTTGTCTTTCAGTCGTCCCAGCACTTCGATTACTTGGGCTTTCAACGCATCATCTGGCGACTCTAACACGCCGAGCAGCGGCGCGACTGCCAACTCGCCCATTTGCACCAGCGCGTCGCGGATGCCGGGGTGATCGGCCGCGCGACTTGGATCAGCCAGCACACCGATCATCGAAGCGATCGCATCCTGTTGAGCACCGCGCAAATCGATGATCGCCGCCCGCCGCACCTCGGGCTTGGGATCGTTCAACTGGTCTACCAATTTTTGCAGCCGCGCGGGGTCCGTCGCCACTTGATGACCGCCTTGCAGTACTGCCTCGCCAAACTGCGTTCCTTCCGGCTGCAGGTCTTGCTGACGTTTCATCTTCATGAACAACCCCGATCCAAACTTGCGCTGCAGTTGAGCCAACGTGTCGTTGTCCGGCTTGGCGGCCAGCAGCTTCGCCAAATACGCCTTGGCTTCGTCCGGCCGGCCGTAATCCATCATCGTTTTAGCGGCCGCCACCAGGTCTTCGGGCGTCGTCGGGTTCGACTCGCGGATCGCCAGCACCACCGGGTCTTCTTGCCTCAACGGATTGGCCGCGCGAGCCGCGCCGGGTGCTGCTCCGCCGGGCGCCGGCGCTGC
>JBGTKH010000494.1:0-2796 GCA_041744735.1 Pirellulaceae bacterium
CTCGCGGTAGTTTCGCCGATCTTGTTGTTTTTACTTCCTTATTTCCGGCCTGATCGACTGATCAAGAGCGGTATCACGCCAAGTCCAAAGTGGTGGGAACGGATGATCTTCAAGTTGGCTGGGCTGGCACTGCTCATCGGCATGCCGTTGCTGGTCACGGGTTACTTTGCCCGCGAGAACATCTCGAACATCACTGCCACGCGCGACGGAACATTAGCGCGAACCGACGTTGACTGGACATCGTTTTGGCGGCAGGTGCGGGCCGAACAGGAGTCTGGCGCGGGCATAAGCCATGAGCTTTGGAATTCGCCAAATCCTCCGCTTTCACTACGTGGCCTCGCGCGGACGCGCGATGACAAACTGAATGGATTCAGTAAGTCCGATCTGGACGCAATGCAGAACGCCATAGGACGCCGAATGTCCCAGCAGGACAGCAACACGATTCCCGCCACGGGCGAGCTATTGGACATGATCGCCCGCATCGAAAGCGAAAATCGAGCGATTGAAGAAACGTTGTGGTTTCCCCAACGTTGGTTATCCTCGGGTGCCGCGCTGGTCGCGATGGCCAGCACCGATGGAAATGACAACAACAAATTCTTGACTTTGTTCCGCGGTTATCGCGACGTTCATTATCTGAAGTCCGCCGCCATCGAGAATGTGAATGTACGTCTGCGCGATCCGCAGTTCTGGAAAACGCTGCAGCCGGCGGCAGGTTCGACGCCACCCGCGCCGCAACCGAAAGAGCCGCTTGCACTGCAACACAGTGACGCTCAAAAGCGCGAACTGGCCGAGGCGATTCGTGCGGCCAAGGGCGTTGAACTAGAGCTGCCGAGAGGAATTAATCTGGCGGCGCCACCTAAACCCGGTGACGATCCAGCATACGATCAGTGGCTCGAAAACATCACCAATACCAACCGGCAACTGCTGGTCGCGTGGTACGGCGACAAGGTGGTAATGCCCAAAGATGCTTCCGCGCGTCTGCCCGTCGTGATCGAACACGATCAGCGATACCGCGCTCAAGTGTGCCTGTGGTCGGCGTTGTTGTTCCTTCTCGGCGGGCTGCTGCTAAATTTGAATGGAACGTCGCTGCACGGATATTATCGTCGCCAACTGGCGAAAGCGTGGATCGAGGAGTGTGCTGGTTACGGTCGCAATATCCCACTGGCTCGGCTCGATACGACCGCGCGCGGCTACCCCTATCACTTGATCTGTGCCACGGCAAATCACTTCCGCCGGCAGAATGAAGACCAGGCGCCGGTCGGGCATTTTCTATTCTCGCGGTTGTATTGCGGCAGCAGCCGGACCGGTTTCGTGGCCACACAGTCGTACGCGGGAGGTGAATTCGATCTAGCCAGCGCCATGGCGATTTCTGCCGCCGCAGTGACTCCGTCGCGCATGAAGAACTGGTTCTCGGCGGTCCTCCTGTTCGTGCTGAATTTTCGCCTGGGGCAATGGCTGCCCAATCCGGGACACACGACCGTATGGCCCCGCCCTCTATGGCAACTCCTTGCCCGTTGGCCGTCGCCGTTTTTCGTGCTGGGTAGCTTGGCCCGCAACGCCGAGACACGGGCCTATTGCTTCGTTAGCGATGGCGGCCATTACGAGAATCTTGGGCTCGCGCCGCTGCTGCGCCGCAGGTGTCGATTGATCATTTGCTGCGACGCCGGTCATGACCCCGACTATCAATTCAGCGATTTCGTCTCGCTGCAACGCCAGCAGCGGCTCGACAACGGCACAGAGATTTGCGCGTTAAACGAAGACGTGTTGAACATCGATGGTGTCTGTCCCGACAAGAAGCAGCGACTGTCCAAAACGAACGTTGTCTTGGCGAAGATTCAGTATCCAGTGGCTTGTCGCAACGGCCACGATGTCTCGCATGGCGGCCCTGACGATGGCGTGGGACACCTGATCTATGTCAAGCCCGCGTTCGTCGGCAATGAGGAGTTAGACTTGGTAAGCGAAATGCGTAGCAAATCGCCGTTCCCACATGATTCCACGGCCGACCAGTTCTATGCGCCGGAAAAGTTCGAATCATATCGGCGGCTCGGTTATCACATTGGCGAAATGCTCTGCCGGTCGAGTTTGAAGAGTATTCGCACGGATTTGACACCGGCGACTCCCCAAGATGGTCCTGGCCCGGCGCCGGAACCGCTCCGAGAATTGGTCAAACTAGCCCACCGCGCCATCACGAGGTTCGAGTCGTCCGAGCCAAAGCCGGTGCTTGAAACAATGCCCCCGGCTACTGCGAAATTCGACACGCTGGCTACTTCTACAATCGACACACCGCTTGTTGCGAAAGTCGACGCCCCGGCTACTGCTGGACAAGATGAACTGAGCCGCATGATGGACCAGCTCTTTGACCTCGTTCCGGATAAGCGCAGTCAGGCGAGTGCATTCCTCGATAGCGCCCTAGACGACGAGCACGCTCAAGTGCGAGTCATTGTGGCGCTGATTGACTCCATTCGTCGCCACGTTGATCCAAAGTTGCGCGAAGAGGCAATGGTCCCACTGCGGCGTCACCCTAAAGTTACGCCCATTGTGCAAGATCTTGCCATTGAACTGTGTCAGAATGCAAAAGAGTCGCGCGACCTGCGACGCGCCGCTTTGGATCTGCTGTCCCAAACCGATGTCAACACGTCCAAAGCCCGCGCCGCCATCGAATGTCTCCGCGATGATCCCGACGACGAGATTAAATTAACGGCGACGGAACTTCTAAAAAAGTTTGGCCCAGTTCCGTCCGGAGCGCCACCATCGTGGGAAATTTAACTACCGTGGAACAAGAGTGCATATCGGAGA
>JBGTKH010000495.1:0-9709 GCA_041744735.1 Pirellulaceae bacterium
CTCGCTGCCGGCCAGCGGATGACTGCCGACAAAAGCCACACCGTCGCGCAGTTCGCCATCCAGCGCCGCGACGATCGATGCTTTGGTGCTCCCCGCGTCCGTGAGTAACGCGCCGGCCGGACAATGCTCGGCCGCCTGCCGCACTTGCTCGACGATCTTCTCGACCGGCGTGCAAACCACCACCAATTCCGCCTCGGCCACGCCACGCGGCAGATTGGTGGTCGTCTCCGTCACCGCCCCATGCTGCTTCGCCTTCCGCAAACTGGCCGCCCGTCGTCCGACTCCCACCACGGTCCGCGCTAACCCACGCTCGCGCATTCCCAATCCGATCGATCCTCCGATCAACCCGACACCTACAATCGCTACTGTGTCCCACTCTTTCATGTCCGTTCATTCGTCGCTGTTTTAAAGAGCGGAATTTTACCAGATCGGCGGCCAGTTGGCGCGGGGCTAAGCGCAGCCCCATCCGACTATTATCGAACTCACGCTCGACGTATAATTGTTGATTCCAGCGAATAGTTGGTGGCGGCCCTCGAGGACGACGACCGATGTCAACTTCAGTCAGCATTGACGAAGCACAGAGAAAACTCCGGGAGATTATCGCCAAGCTTTCCCCGGATGACGAAGTGGTGATTATGGAGAATCAGCAACCGGTTGCAAGATTAATTGCCGGGAGGGCCATTGTGCGTCAGCGTCCTGGGCCAGGGTTATGCAAAGGAATGCTCACTATCGTCGCCGATGATGAGGAGCACTTGAACGATTTTAGCGAGTACATGCCGTGAACTTGCTGCTGGACACGCTTGCGTTGCTGTGGTACGTGCTGGACGATCCCCAATTGAGCGCGGCAGCACAAGCGGCGATCTTGGACCCAGCGAACGAAGTCTACCTTAGCCCTGCCTCGTACTGGGAATTGGCTATCAAAATCAGCATCGGAAAACTGACGGTCCAACAACCGTTCGAAGACTTTCTGGATGCTTGTGAGCACAGATATCGGTTCCGTTTGCTGCCCATCGTTGCACGCCACGCAGTGCAAGTATCGACGCTTCCCTTTCCGCCAAACCATCGTGATCCCTTCGACCGGTTAATTATCGCGCAAGCCTTGGCTGAGCAGATGTCGGTTGTAAGCGGCGACGTCCGCTTTGATGGTTATGGCTTGTCCAGAATCTGGTAAGAACCATGGCCCGTATCAGCATCAAGCAACTGATTCAACTTTGCCGCCGCGTGGGCACTTCGTTGCATGCGGGCGTTGATATGCGGCGGGTTTGGGAGACCGAAGCGAACCGCGGGACTCCTGGGCATCGGCACCGGATGGACGATATTCGTCTGCGCGTCAATGCGGGAGACGCTTTGGCCGATGCGTTTGTGGGAAGTAATGGTTACTTTCCACCGCTGGTGTGCGAGTTGGTCGACGTGGGCGAACGGACCGGGAAGCTGGACGAAGTATTCAACCGGCTGGCCGAACATTATGACCACGTGCTCGACCTGCGCCGCAATTTTCTGATCGGCATCGCCTGGCCGCTGATCGAGTTGACGATGGGGATACTGATCGTCGGATTTCTGATTTGGATTCTGGGGGCGCTGGGAGCCAGCTACAACGACGAGCCTGTGGGCATCTTCGGCCTCTCCGGTACGTCAGGCTTGATCACGTACATGATGATCGTGGGCACCGTCGTGGGTTTAATCGCGCTGGCGGTCGCCGCCGTGAACAAGGGATGGATCGACATCGGACCGGTGGTGCGAGTGTTGATGAACGTGCCGGCGATTGGTCCGGCACTGCAAACGATGGCTTTGGCGCGACTGACGTGGTCGCTGGCGATGGCCACCGATTCCGGCATCGACGCGCAAAAGTCGGTGGAACTGGCGATCCGCAGCGCGCAGAATCCATTCTACTCATCTGGATTGGACCGCATCGGACAGGTCATCTCGCGCGGGGGTGAAATCCACGAGGCGTTTCGCGCCACGCATGCTTACCCCGATGAATTCCTGAACACAGTCGAGACCGGCGAGCACTCCGGGCGGCTCAGCGAAACGATGCTGGTGTTGTCGAGAGATTACGAGCAGCGGGCCAAGATCTACTTTCGCGTGCTGACCGTCGTGGCCGGCGTGGCCGTGTTCTTGGTCGTGGCCGCGCTGATGATCGCCATGATCTTCTATCTCTTCATATCTCTGTACATGAGACCGATCAACGACGCCCTGAATGGATTCCAGCCGCAATGATGCAGGCCCGACTCGCCAGCGTTTAACAGCCTCCGGTATCACGTCGTTTAACCGCAAGCCGTAGGCGTGCGCTTCTGCGTAAAGAAACGAGTACCGTCGCGCACGCCTACGGCTTGCGGTTAAACGAGTTAGGCGGGCCGGTTTCAAAGTCCAAGCACCGCAGCCGCTGCTAGGCCCAATACACGTGCCCGTCGTGTATCACGGGGCTGCACACTTTCGAGGCGTACGGCTGCTGCCAGTCTTTCGTCGCGCCTTGCAGCGTGATCTTCAACTTACAAATTGCATCTTGGTTGTAGCCCGACGTGATTAGCACGTAGCTTTCAAACACAGCCTGTCGTCGGTTAGTCTTCATCCGCCGATTCCACCACGGACACGTTGGCCCAGTACCAGGCCAATAGTCCGAGCATGCGGAAGTAGATTAGCAGCAGCGCGATCAGTACTAGGTTCGCCGGTAATATCAACCAGTAGCCGCCGAAGATTTGGGCCAGCAGCGCTAAGAGACCGACCAGCATCAATGCGGCCGAACCCGCGTAAAACAGCCGCCAAGCACGAGTTGCCTCGCGCAGGCTGCGCCAGATGATTTCCGAGTATGGCGTGATGAACGAACCGGCTTCGAGCATCGACAGCAGCGTGATCGGAAAAATCGCCGCCAGACTCACGGGCGCGGCGCACCAACTGAGCCAACTGGGTAGCCCGATCACATCCAGCACAACGGCGACGCCCAATCCCGGCAGCAGCCCTAAGAAGCAACTGGTCCAAATGTACAACGATTCAATGAACCATTCGGCAAAGGCCGGCTGAGGCCAACTCTCGACCCGTTGGCTGCCGTTGGAAGTGTCGCGGACGATCGCCAGGAACACGGTCGACGCAGCGACGGCGAGCAAGCCACCGAACACAACGGCAGCCATCGTAAACACCATGCTGGCAACCATCAGCAAGCCCGCGCTGCGAAACTCGATTGCCTTGATGACCAGAATCATTTCGAGTGACAGCGCCATCGACATACCGATGCCGCGAACGATCACATCCAACTCGGTCATAATTTGAAACACGTGCACGGGCTGCGGAATCGGCGGCAACATCGGCCGCTCGGGCTGCGAATCCAACAACCGGGTGCGGCCTTGAGCCACGTCTACCGGATCGGGCTGCATCGGCGGTCTCGAGGTTTTCGGTAACTCCGACCACGGTTCGTCGCCGGCCAGCGAATCGATGTGCGCCGCAGAAACCGCGGGCTCTAACGTCAGCCGCTCGACCGGATCGCTCAATTTGAAGTCGTCTTCCTCGTCGTCAGCATCATCGGACGGCCGGATCTGCTGCTCGATCGCCGGTTGCGTCGCTGGTGAGTCGAGACGATCCCGTCCCGGAAACTGCGATGACGCCAGCGACTCTTCTGGCGCCGGTACCACGACCGCGGCCGTGCACTTGGGACACTTGCATTTCGTACCGGCCTGGCTGCGCAGCGTTTTAATGCGCCCGCCACAACTCGGACAATTGAAAACCAGCGGTGAATCACTGGAAGTCGTCAAGGCATGACTCTCATGTTTGTGCGATGTCCCGCCGGTCCTGCAAATGCGACATTCGATGAGACCATGCGGAACGGCTATGCTGCCAGCCTGTGCACAGGCCAATTGAATACCGGACAACGGTCGTGAATCAACCGCAATTCCCACTTGGCTACGCCGACTCCGGCGATTCGGTTTCCCACCGCGTACTGCAGCGTGATCGTGTCCATGTTGGGCTGCCAAAAGCCACTCGCAACAATCGCGAACGCATGACCTGTAGCAAACTGTTCAACGGCCGGACGTAGATGTTCGTTGCGCGCAACGTACAGATATCTTTCGCCTTCCTTTAGTTCGATAAGACCTGGAGAGTCCGGCACTTCGTTTACATGGACCGCCGATAGCGGTTGCGGTGTTGTTGTAACTTTATCGATCAGGGACACGTCCAAGTCAGTAAGCTGCGACTGGTCGCTCTTTTTCATGAAACGAGATTTGCGAAGGTACAGGGCGCCTAGTCGCAAATCTTGGGGAGACAACTGTTGCGCGATGTCAAGGGCCAACCTTTCGTACTGGTCGCTAAGTCCGGGATCGAGAAGGATATCGTCGATGGATACGCCGTAACGGTATTTCAGCCGCACCAAAGCAAACTCGACGACGTGCGCAAACTGTGGAACAATGCTCGGATGTGGCTCGCTCTTCAATGTCGGCGAAAGACAGATTCCCTGCTTCGCGTAACGTTGCTTGTTTTTACGAATATTGAGAAGTCGCCGATTGAGGATCGCATCGGGAAAGTCCAAACCAAGTTCCCGGCAGCGTTGACAGAAGTCGCGCTGCAGTTGTCGATTCCAAAGAAGCGCGTCGGGTGACGCTCCGTCGCGAACCTGCTCAAAGACTTGCCATACAACGCGATCGTGGTCGTATGGGAACTCCGACCCACTCACCGGGCTCGCTGTCTGCTCGCTGGCACGATGAATCTCGGCAGTCGTTTCCAGAAGCCCAAATCCGCCGAATCTGCTGGACTTGACAGGCCGCATCTTGGTGCCCAAGACTTGGCTGATTGCAAATTGGTTTATCTGGCTCATGCACAAATCCTCCTTGCGAGTTATTGTATACCTCGGTAATCGGTGATTTCATGAAACACGCTGTTAATCACCAGTCCGACGGCGGCCTGGTTCGTTTCCCTGCCAAGCCGTTTTAAAAACCGCAGCAAATTGGTCAGTTTGCCTCGGTCATCCAAATCTGCACGTCTGACATACGATTCTATCAAAATCGGCTTGTCGTGCAGGATTTTTCCATCGGCCGTCTTGTAAATGCCTGCAAATGTGAAGAATGCCGTGGCACCTCCAAACAACTCCGCACACAACTCCATCGCAGCATTGGCCCACATCTCCTGATCCATCATAGGTTCCTCGTTGCGGTCGTGGCTTGGAATTATCAGCACAACCAAATCCTGTGTTGTACCAGCGTGAAGGACGGAGATGATTTCATCCAGTTCTGGGAACAAGGATTTCTGTCTTCTCTTAGCCATCCAAAGATTCCCCTAACTGTCCGCCACTGCCTTTGAATTGGAACCGATGTGCCAAGCTATCTCGGCGGCCTAGGATCGAAATCGACATCAAACATCGCACACTCGGACCGCTTCGCGCAGGCCTTCGAGCGGGTCGCGGGTGGGGATGAATTCGTGGCCGACGTAGCCTTTGTAGCCGATTTCCGTCAGAGCTTTCAGCACGGGCGGGTAGTTGATTTCTTGCGACAGGTCCAATTCGCCGCGGCCGGGGTTGCCGGCGGTGTGGACGTGATTGATGGCTTCTCCGCACTGACGGATGCGGCGGATCAGGTCGCCGTCCATGATCTGCACGTGATAGATGTCGAACAGCAGGCCAAAGCGCGGCGATCCGACTTGGTTGATGATCTCCAGGCAGTAGTCGATGTGGTCGCCTTGATAGCCGGGGTGGCCTTTCATCGGGTGGTCGCTGGCGCGTGTGTTCAACATCTCCAGCGATAGGTTCACCTTCTTCTGCTCCGCATAGCCCACGATCTTTTTGAAACCCGCCACACAGTGCTTGATGCCTTCTTCGGGCGAGATTCGCTTACGATCAGGCGGCAACGTCGTGAGGTCGGGGTTGCCGCCGCCGGCCCAGTCGCCGGTCTCTTCCGCGTAACCCGTGAACGTGATCACGGTCTTGAAGCCGGCCTCGGCACAAGCGTCGATCGACTTGCGGATCAGTTCGAGGCACATCGGTTGGTAGCGCGGGTTGTTCATGCCTTGCATAAACAAGTGGCTGCGGGCAATCGCGCAGCTCAGGCCGTACTTCTTCAGCGTCGGCCAATCATCCGGGCCGACCAACTCGACGCTCTTGCAACCCAGTTGCTTGGCCACTTGGCAAGTTTGCTCGACGTTCCAATGTTTCTCAAAGCACCAATGCACGATCGAGTGACTCACGCGCCCCTGGGGCTGATATTCGCCCTCCGCCCGCTCGCCGGCCTCGGACGCACCATGAGCTAAAGCCAAAGCTCCCGCGGCTCCGGCGGCGTACTTCAAAAGATGACGGCGATTGAGGGCGGTTTCGGAAAGCAGTTGCTTGTTCATGGCTACCTCATTGGCGAAGAAGTGCAGATTACGTGGAAAGGTGGGCGGAGATCAGCCCGCCGGACCGACACAGCGGCCTCCTAATACGGTAAGCGTCGCCGCGACCGTGCACAAGTATTGACGGCTCTCATCGTAACGCGGCATTGGCGCAACCAACGTAGCCTGACTCTCCGAGTCGGGCCGAACGACGCCCGACTCGGAGAGTCAGGCTACAGGATGCGCGCACGGCCCACGCGTGTTACCAACTAAGACTCTACCACGTCCGCACGCGGCTAGTTGGCCGTTGGCGAATCAGTTTGGCTGGCTTCAGCCGGTTTGCCTGGCGCGGTCGCTGCGTCCGTGTGTGGCGGCGGCGCCGGATGCTCGTCTACTGTGGCGGCCTCGGCGGGGACCAGTGTGGCGACGATTTGTTGCAGTTGTTGGCTGAGCTGCTGCGGACTGCTGCCCGATTGAAGTTGCTGCTGCAGTTTGGCAAGGTTGGCGGCCAGCTTCAAATCGCTCTGTGCTCGCTGCGCCTCGCCCTTGGCACTGACCGCTTTGGCTTCGGCGGCGGCGCGGTCGCGGGGGTCGCCGCTGAACAGCGATTCGATGGCGTCGACCAGCCGCGTCAAGATGCGGTACACCACCGATGCCGAAAAACCGCCCAGAATGGCCAACAGCGGCTTGCTGAGTACAGATGTAGACAACGCAGCGGGGCCGCTGGATGGCTGTGCCCCGGAAATGGCCGCCGGGTCAGACACAAGCTCCGGCAGCAAATCGGCCAGGATCCACCCGGCGATGATGCCCAACACGAAATTGATCCAATACGAGGCTTTGTATTTTGGGTCGAACGTGCAGTCCGCGATATAGCGATTGGCTTTGAACAGCGCGGCGAAAGACGCTCCCAGCGCGGCTGCGGAAATATAGAACAACTCGTTCATCAACAGCGGCACGCCCGAGGACGTCATCACGCTCGAATAGTCCGGATTGGCGCTGACCAGTGGTGACAAGCTCAATCCGACTAGGGAAACCAGCGACACGATCGCCGCCAACATCATGTGCCGGATCAGCGGTACCGGTCCTAGGAAGCCGAGCAAGTGTGGCTTGGCCGATTCTTCCGCCAGCAACAGAATCGTCCGCGGCGTGGACGGCGCGACGATTTTGGTCAGCCGCTGGTGAACGGCCGTAAGTTTCGCCAAATCGCCGGCGGACTGAACCGTGCCAACTGCCGCGGCGCTCGCTTCGCCCGTTTGCTCTGGCACCGGCGCACGAGTTTCGGTCAGCGCCGCCAACTGCTCGACCAGCGCCCCCGGAACCGCCATTCCCGACGCCAGCGCATGCCGAGCCATGGCGTCGCATTCGCGAATCATCTGTTCGCGTAACGGTACCCCGCCGCCATCGGCACTTGAAACGGTTTCATTCATACGGTTTGCGACGGATGGATTCGTTCAGTGGAATTTTACGGGCCGGTTGAGGTATCCCGTAGCACCGTGGAGTTTCGTCCTTGAACAATCATAGGATAGTAGGCCGTTGTTGATCTCACTTCGACTCGAAAAAGATTGTGTCGGCCGAGAAATTGTGTATCCTGATAAGCGTCACCCTGAACGTAAATCCCTGCCCGATAAAGGAGTCTCGCCATGCCACGCTGCTTCGTTCGCTGTCCGGTTGTATTGGTCATTCTTGCTGCCGCGTTTGCCCAGGGTGCCGATTGGACCGGGTTTCGCGGGCCGGGCGGGTTGGGGTCGAGTGACGAGACGGGACTGCCGCTCACTTGGTCTTCGACGGAGAACATCGTTTGGAAGACCGAATTGCCCGGCCCCGGCACCTCCAGCCCCGTGGTGTTGGGCGACCGCGTTTATGTGACTTCGTACAGCGGCTATGCGTTGGATGCGTCCGATCCGGGCGATATGAGTGCGCTGATGCGGCACGTCGTGTGTGTGGAGCGTGGCAGCGGCAAAATCTTGTGGTCGAAAGAATTCAAACCCAGCTTGCCCGAGTCCGAATATTCCGGCGGCAACAATTCATGGCACGGGTACAGTTCGGCCACGCCGACCACCGACGGCGAGCGGCTGTATGTGTTTTTCGGCAAGTCGGGCGTGTACTGTCTGGACCTCGATGGCAACGAAATTTGGCGCGCCAGCGTCGGCACGCGCGCGACCGGTTGGGGCTCGGCCACGTCTCCCGTGTTGTACAAGGACTTCGTGATCGTGAACGCCAGCGTGGAGAGTGGCGCGATCGTGGCGCTGGACAAGATGACCGGCAAGGAAGCGTGGCGGGCCGACGGGATTCGTGGCTCATGGAACACGCCCGTGCTAGTCGACGTGCCGGGCGGCGAGACCGAGTTGGTCGTCTGCGTTCCGATGACCGTGCTGGGTCTCGATCCCGCGACCGGCGAGCGGCTGTGGCGCAGCGAAGGCATTCCCGACTCGGGTTACATCTGTCCCAGCGTCGTCGCACACGAAGGCATCGTCTACGCCATCGGCGGGCGCACGAACACGGCGCTCGCCGTTCGTGCGGGCGGGCGCGGCGACGTAACGAGCACCCACGAATTGTGGCGCACCAACAAGGGCTCGAACGTCTGCTCGCCCGTGTATCACGACGGCTATCTCTACTGGGTCCATGATCGATCGGGCATCGCCAACTGTTTGAACGCCGCCACGGGCGATACAGTCTATCAAGAGCGACTAACACCACGACCCGGCGTCGTGTACGCGTCCGCGATATTGGCCGACGGCAAGTTGTACGCTGTCTCACAGCACGAGGGTACGTTTGTGCTGGCCGCCAAGCCCGAGTTCGAACTGCTCGCGCACAACACGCTGGCCGACGACGACAGCCGCACCAACGCCTCGCCCGCTGTCAGCCACGGACAACTGCTGTTGCGCACCGATCGCAACTTGTACTGCATCGGGACGAAGTAGACTTCCGAATCAACCGGCATTCACCGACCGGATTCGCTCAGTAACACGTCGAGATCGTCAGCCACGTCAGGCGGTAGCTGTTGAAGCAGTTCGCGATTGACGAGTCCCACATCAATCAAGTCGCGCAAGTGGACGCGGTCTTGGTCGCGATTGGACATTAGCTTCATCAGCACAAGGTCCGGCAGAGACACAATCGGCCGGTCGCCCGGCAGTGTCTCGCAGCGATCCAACGTGGGCGACGGATGCGCACAGTTAGGCCGAACCTTTTCACCCGCCCAAATCAAGCGTACGGCGTGGCGCGGGTTGGGATCGTCGCGGTCCAAAAACATGCCGACGCCCAAGACCTCAAAATAATCCATGTCGACCGACAACGCCGCAGCACGCGCTGCGGAAAGGTCTTCGCGTCGAATTAACAGATCGACGTCTTTGGTTGTGCGAACCGCGGCCGGTTCAACGGTAGCCACCCACATCGCCACCGCCTGTCCGCCGACAAAGGCGAACGGCAC
>JBGTKH010000496.1:0-5030 GCA_041744735.1 Pirellulaceae bacterium
ATCTTGCTTTCAAACACCGCATCAATCTCTGTAGCGGCTTGCTGGGCCGTCCGCTGCGCCGCCAGTACCCGCGCGAGTTTGATCTGTAGGGCATTTTCTTCTGCGAGCGTGGCTTGCTGCTCTTCTGCATCGGCGGCCTCATGTTGCGTTATTGAAGTCTGTGCTTCTATCCGTTTGGTGTTGCGCTGCGCCAGCAAATGCGAAGCCGTCAGCCAAATCAGAATTGGTGCGCCCAGCGCCGCGCAGGCTGTTACCACAGCACGTAAGAAGTTGTGCAGCAACACGTTTTCCTGGCCAGCCAGCATGCCGAGCGGTCGATCCACCGCGTGTACAATTGCCGGCCCGATCGCGGCCAGTCGGCGCAAAACCGACGGAGTCTTCGGGCGTGCTGGAATCGCAGACGAAATTGAGGTAGGTTCACGCGTCCCAAGCGCGATCTTAGATCTCGATGAAACAACCGACAATTGTGGCGCATTTTGAATCGGCCCTAATGGCGGTGCCGGTGGTGGCGAAGAATTCGTGTCAACTTCGGCGACCGCAATTGGCGAGGGGACCGCATGGAAAGGCACTGGCGACACTTTTGCGTCCGGTGACACCACCGCCGGTCGAATCGTTGGATTGTCGAACGTTACCGGCCTTGATGCGGCGATGTTCGGAACCGCACGCGGTTTCGCCGATTCGGATTGCCCGCGTAGCGTCTGGTCATATTGCTGTTTCCTGTGTGCGTCCAAGAGGCACGCTTTGGCTGCACCCAGATCATTGAGGATATTCTTCGCCTGTTCGCCGTGCTCGCCCATCGCGTAGCGGCGCACGTGGGCCATTTGCCGTTCGGCGGCGTCCCGAATGACTTCGGGGTCGTCCTCAAACATCTCGATCGCCAGCAGGCGATAGTGATGCGGCGGCTGATGTTTGGGCGGAATTCCTAACCAGCGATGATATGGGTCGAAAACGTCTGACATAACCTTGTCCGAGTGGTTGAATTATTCGATGCCTTTCTTTAGCTCTGCAATTTCTTTCAAAATCGGCTCCAGCCCAGCAAGTTTAACGCCAGCACTGCCGCAATCGCGGCCGAGGACGAGGAACGCGAATTCGGCCTGTGTGTTCGCCTGCTCGACGTGTGTCTTCGCTTGCGCGAGTTGCGAGCTAACGTGAACGGATTCGGCACCGCCGGCCGCCGACTGCTTGCGGATTTCGGCTTCTTTCAAGATGGTTCTTGCACTATTCAGCGAGGCGGCGGCCTCTTGGGCTGCTTGCTGGCTGCGTGACAACGACTTCGGCAATGCGACATTCGCAACGGCCTTGCCGATCTTCGTGTACAATGCGTCCAGCCTCCGCATTACGCTGCCGCGATCTTTCGGATCGACCAATGCGACGCTGTCACTCGGTGAGAATCCGCGTCCAGACGATGGCTCGCGTCCCGAGAGACGTGCCCGCCACGTCTCCAGATTTTCCAACGTGTGACTTCCGCCCCGTTGGAGTTCTACGTGGGCCGATTGTCGTGACTGCGGGATGCGCGCCGAAACGGAGATGCGGCCGTTGGACGCGTAACTGTACTCGACCTGTATCGCCGTTCCCTTGGGCAGGCCGGGCTCCAGGTCGCGCACCACGCATTCGCCAAGCGGGATACATTCCTCGGGGCGGTGGCTCTCGCCTTCGACGACCGACACCTTGACGCTTCGCTGGTCCGGCCGGGCCGTTTGAAAAGTGCGGACTGCACGACTCGGCAACGGAGAGTTTTTCGGGATCAGTACCACGTTCACACGCGTCTTCGTCTTGCCGTCCAAACCGACGACGCCCAAGCTGTGCGAGTTGACGTTAATCAACTGGCACTTGGAGACGGCCGAATCGCCGGCCTGTTGCATAAGCATTCCAGCATACAGCGCCGCTCCGTGGGCCACGGCTTCATCGGGCGATGCCGAACGATCGGGCTGTTTGCCGGTAACTCGCGCCAACATCTCGGCGACCATCGGCATGCGGCTTGAGCCGCCGACCAGCAGCACACGGTCAATCTTCGACCAATCCAGACCCGCCTCTTTCACAACCAGCGACGTCGTAGTTTCCGTTCGCTCCAGCAAATCGCGAGTCAGATCTTCGAACTGTTCACGTGTCACGTCCAGCCGCAGCCGAATTCCCGCGTGAAAGCAAACGACGTTCGCCTTGCTGCGTTCGGACAAGGTGTGTTTGAGTTGTTGCGCGTCGAGCCAAAGTTGCGCAGCGTCCTGCGGATCGCTGCGCGGGTCAACACCATGCGCCTCCCGGAACTTTTCGGCTAGATAGTCCACCAGCCGCTCGTCGAAGTCTTTGCCACCAAGCTGGACGTCGCCATCGGTGGCCAAGGCACGAAATTGCGTGCCGTTAATTTCCAGAATCGTGACATCAAACGTGCCGCCGCCCAAATCGTGAACCAGCACGCGCATTGGCCCCGCGTTGTGGCCTGCCGAAGAATCAGCGAAGAATCCATGCTGGAAACCATACGCCAACGCAGCCGCGGTCGGTTCGTTGATGATATCCAACACTTCCAGCCCGGCCAAACGTCCGGCATCTTGCGTCGCGCGACGCCGCGTCTCGTCGAAAAACGCCGGCACGGTGATCACAACTTGCCGAACCGGCCCCAATCGCCGCTCGGCGTCTTGCTTCAACCGTTCCAGGATGAACGCGCTCAGCACCTCAGGCGGCACTTCGATGCCGCGAACGTTGCGGCGAAAGCGAATTCCGCCCATGTCCCGCTTGAAGCAATCAGCGTACGCATCGGGGGCCACCACCGACGCTTTGGCCGCTTCTTTGCCGACGACAATGTCACCTTCGTCAAACAGCACCGCGCTGGGTGTCAGCAGTTCTCCCGCTCCGTTGAGAATGGTCGCGGGACGCCCAGTGGAATCGAGGTACGCCACCACCGAATACGTGGTACCAAGGTCGATTCCGACTGCCGGCTGATGCTTGTTCACGTCCGCATTGTGGTTCATGGCACGTCGAGCAACGTTAATTGAAACCAAATAACTACTGTCTGGTGTCGGACAAGTACTTAATCCCCCGCGCAAAATCGACGAACTGCTCGGCCAAGTCGCGTGGCGGTCGAGCCTTCAGCGCGTTCTCGAGGTCGTCCATCGTGCTGCGATATTGTTCGTGGAACAATTTCCCCTCTCGCTGCCGCAGCTCTGCCACGTTTTGCTCGTCGTATTCGACAGCGCGCTGCAGACTGTAAAGCTGAGAATAGTAGCTGACCAACTGCCGGTAGATCACTTCGTAGACGTATTCGCTGTTGCGGTCCGGCGGTGCAAAGCGCAGACCTTGATTGGACATATATGCCAGTAGCTCATCGATGGTTTCTCCCTCAAATTCGCGATCCGGTTCAACGTCGCTGATGTCGCTTGCGGCGACGAACCGAACGATGCCGACACGCAGCGACTTGATGAAACGGTCGGCCTCAAAGAATTGGTCATTCGTGGAACTCGTATGGGTTTCCTTTCGTTGGAAGTACGCCTTTCGATACCGCTCGAATGTCGAATGGATGGTATCGGCTGCATTGAACAACAATCGCTGAGTCTCGGGACGAACACGTTTCCCGTTGCGTAAATCCGCTACAGCCTGTTCCTTTGCCAGTTCTACGGCCTGCCGAAACGGTTCGTACGCGGCATCGGTCACTAGCAACGAAGGCCAGTTGAGCGGCAATGCTCCGTCGCGCTGGTTGCTGACAATCTTGCCACCGAGCAAACCGCGTTGGAACTGAATCTTTTGGCGGTGGTCGCGGGTCAAGGCTTTCGCGCCACTCAGACGAGAGAGAATATCTTGCTTCAACTCCAGTTCTTCTCGCAAGTTGTCCAACCGATCCAACTCACGTTTTGCATCCTCCTGTTCGGCAGCCGTCCCGGATAAAAACACACCTCGCAACTGTTCCTTCTTCGTCTCCAGGTAAAGCAACTCCTCGCGCAATTGCTCACGATACGACTGCTGGTTCAAGGCAGCACTGCCGCACAGGTCCAAAAAAAAGTTCAGGGCTCGGCCACTTGCAATGGCACCGCGGGTCTGATTGGAATACTGCAAGAAAATGTGCTTCCACTGATCGCTGATTCTCTCCGCCTCGCGTATCCTGTGGTCCAGCTTTTCGACAGGCGGCAGCAACCGGCGCTGGCGAGGTTCCCAATCAGCCAGCGCCCAGTTGCGAACGTTGTTCGTGTGTTCAATCTGCGCCCGTTCGACTTCGATCCGCTTACGTTCGTCTCCCGCCGCCTCCTTTTCCTTCTCGCTCAGACGCACGGCCTCTTCGATTAGTGACAATCGTTGTCTGTCGGCTTCGGCCTTCGCGCGTTAGGCTTCGGCTTCCCAGATCTTCCGAACTTCTACAACGAGATCGTTCGGCTCGCATCTGACGTCACGACTACCGCTCGTCCACGTGAAACCCAGTAACATTATTAACGCAACCGCATAACTTTTCGGCAAACGGAAACGGCACAGAAAGGATCGGCGATTCAGACGGCCGGCGGAATCGTTCATGTTTTCACCTCAATCGATCATCATTCTAACGAACGTACAGTCTGCGTCACGAGACCAGAAAAATTGCCGGACAAAACAACATATCGTTTGCGTTCGCCGCCCGAACTCTGGTGCAGTAGTCCGACTACGCTTCCCGTGTTGTTGAAAACGGGTGCACCATCGAAACCATCGATTTCGTCCAAATCGAGCACCAACAGCGGCCAGTCATCGCCAGCGCGCGAGAATGCCTGCGTGTCCCGGACACGTGCTGCGCGAACAAGAAACGGCGGCGCAGTTAGCTTGTCGTAGGGCTTGATTGTTCCCTTTTCACGATCACGCGGAATGGAATAACCTAAGATGGTCACCGGCGTCTCCGCCTGCAGACGCTCCAAATCTGCACCTGGAGCAACGTGACAAACGGGTGCATTCCCGTTTTGCGCACGCGATTTCCTGGGTTTTCTAGGGGTTTGTGTGGCTGGGCGTAGCGGGTTCAAGTTTGCCGCTCATCGCTTGGGGTGTCCAATGCCAGTCGGTGCGTCCGTCCCCGCGGTGATGGTGTC
>JBGTKH010000497.1:0-3551 GCA_041744735.1 Pirellulaceae bacterium
AAGTCCTGCACCACGGCCGCGGCCGCCGCACCGACACGTATGTCTATCCCGACGGCGCGAACCTCGTCGGCCAAACGCTCTGGCTCCGCGCCGAAGAAATCAATGGCGAGCGGCTGCTAAATTACAAAATTCTTGTGGAAGCGGGCGGGGTGAAGGATGAAGGATGAAGGACGAAGGATGAGGTGATTGCTAATTCGCGGCAGATGCGTTATGCTGCGCTGGGAATTGGAGTCGGAAATTCTTTCGGTTGGCTTGTGTCGCCCGCTGGCGGCAATTGACGGCCAACTGCACTGGCCTTATTCTTTAGACGGAGGGACACATCATGGCCTACGCACTGCCCAATCTGCCGTACGCTCAAAACGCTTTGGAACCGCACATCGACGCGCGGACGATGGAAATCCACCACACCAAGCACCATCAGGCGTACATCAACAATGTGAACGCCGCCATCGCCGGCACGGACTTGGAGCAGAAGAGTGTTGAAGATCTGATTGCCAAGCTCAGTGCCGTTCCCGAAGACAAGCGGGGCGCGGTCCGCAACAACGGCGGCGGGCATGCGAATCATTCGCTGTTTTGGACCGTCATGAAGCCACAAGGCGGCGGCACGCCGGGCGGCGATTTGGCCGCGGCCATCAACTCGGCGTTCGGCAGTTTCGACAGCTTCAAGGAACAATTCGGCAAAGCTGGCGCGACACGTTTCGGCAGCGGTTGGGCGTGGCTGGTCGTGAAGGGCGGCAAGTTGGTCGTCGGTTCGACCGCCAATCAGGACAGCCCGCTGATGGGCGACGCGGTCGCTGGTCTCTCGGGCACACCTATTTTGGGTCTCGACGTGTGGGAGCACGCTTACTATTTGAACTATCAAAATCGCCGCCCCGACTACATCGCGGCATTTTGGAACGTCGTCAACTGGGACGAAGTCGCTCGCCGATTCGCTGCGGCGAAGAAGTAATTAACTCCTCTCTGCACGATGATTTGTGAATAGGCGAACGGGCGGCTTTAGCCGACTCGTAATGCCGGTTATGCAATGCGCTCGCGTTGTGCTGATCGTCGCCAAGTTGACTGCCACAATCGGGCGCGGGAAAAAATTCTAAATTCTGGGATCGTCTCCCTTGACATTCGCGCTGCGGCCGTTAAGATAAGGCCCGTCCTCAAAAGAAATCCCACCTGATTCCCTCCTGGAAAGTCTGTCCGCGCTGCCCAGTTATTTCCTACCTACCGACCTTGGGCTACGGTTACCCTTTCCGAATGTCCTCGATTTTTTGAGCGCGTTGTAGCGCGCCTCCCGCCTTGAACTCTTGTTTCACCTGACAATCACGCGGCTGACTGCCTAGCAGCGGCTGCCGCGAATTGCGGACCGCGTACGCCGCGGCCGATATCCGTTTCCCGCCAGTTCCAATTCTCAACAAGGAATCGAAAATGAACGTCGCTTGGAAAAAACAAGTGCTTGTCCTCGTCACCTCACTGCTGGCCGGCTTGATGGCCAGCATGGCTTTGGCTGAAACCAAAGACCTAGACGCCACCTTCAAAGTCACGGGCGAAGTCCGGGACATGTGGCAGTACACCAACAGCAACGGGTTTTCTTTCCGAGTTGACTTTCGCGACATTCGCTACCAAGGCGAAGTCCAGCGGACCTTGTTGGAGCACAAAGAGCCGGGACAATTGACCGTATGGTTGGCCCTGCGCGACACGACGCTCACGATCGACCGCACCGACATCAACGGTCCGCGTCACAGCGCCCAATGCGGGCCCCTGCAATTGATCATGGGAAATCGCCGCGATTTGTGGCTGGCGTTCGACTGCGAGTACCAGGTGGAGAACAATCAAGCCACGCTGACCGTGCAGAACACGCGATTCGGCTTGCCCCCGGATAATTGGTCCATCGGCTCGCCGTCGTGGGTCAGCACGTCGGGCTTCGGCATGACGCAGGGCCGCGTAATCGACGGCCTGCGCAGTGGACTGTTCAGCAACTCAGATACGATCGTCGCCGAACTGATCAACGTAGCACCAGAGATTTTTGCTCAGGTCGAAGATCGCGTCGAGCAGAGTCTGATGCCGGAGACGTTGGCGCAGAAGTAAGCGGTTAGTAGGCCGGATTGCTAATCCGGCCCTGTTCCGGCTGCCAAGCCGGCCCTGGTCCGTCCGGCCGGATTAGCAATCCGGCCTACCAGCTTGCCGTTTACACCGTGACGTCGTTGTCGCGCTCTTTACCGATGAATTCTAACTCGACAGCAGCGATGCGCAGCAGTGCCTGTTGCGGCCCGGCGTTGCCGGAGATCTCCACAACCCCCTCGGTCGTCTTCTCGACGATTAGTGCGACGCCGAGCCCAAGGCCAAAGGAGAAATTGCTGCCGGGATTAGGATTTGAGAAGTTTCTTGTCAGTTCAATCGTTTCGTAGTCGCCGCTTGCCCTCTCGGCAAAACGGGGCCGGAATGTGACCGAAGCCAGTTCTTTGCGATGCGTCGGCTGCTTGGCGACGTCGGTGAACTGAAAGAAGACCAAGCGAAACGTGAAATTGGCGCAGAAGACGTTGTCATACAGGTTGCTCGACGATCCTTCACCGCGCACTCGTGCCGTCAACTTGTAATGCCCGGCAAACGGGCTGCGAACTTCCTGCGCTAGAAATGCTGTCGCGCCCTTTTCAACTCGCACCGTTGCGTCCGATCCAGCGGCGCTCAGCCCGATGATGACGTTTCGTCCTTCAACTGGTGAATTGGTCCGGGTGCTCGCGTCTAGCTTCACGCCAAAGCCGTCCGGTTGATCGCCGGCTAGCAGCGGCGCCGCGCGCCAGCCGCGTGGGCGCGATGGTCCGTCGGCGGGATATAAAGGGATCTCGGCGGCGAAGTCGGTGTTTAGCAACTTGCGGTCGTCGAAAGGCGGCACGCGAGCGACGTCGCCCGTCGACGGGCAGCGGTCGCGCGTGGCCGGCTCGGTGCCCAGCAGTTTGTACAGCGGCTCGCCTTGTGCGACCCGGTGCTCGCGGCCTTCGCGGTCCAAAAAAATCGAGCGGTGGCTGAGGCCCAGCAGATGGAAAATCGTCGCCGTCAACTCGCCCGGCTCGACGCGGTCGCTGGCCGGATACGCGCCCTGTTTGTCGCTACTGCCGTACACCTGCCCGCCGCTGATTCCCGCGCCGGCCAATGCAAAGCTGAACACCGACCCCCAATGGTCGCGGCCTCCCTTGTCGTTGATCTTCGGCGTGCGGCCGAATTCGCCGATGGCGACGACCAGCGTTTCATCCAACAAACCGCGCTGGTCGAGATCTTCGATCAGTGCCGTAAAGCCGACGTCGAACTGCGGGCAGAGCACATCCTCTAGCCGATCGGCGTTTTGCGCGTGAGTGTCCCACAGCGGGTTGTCGACCGCGTTGTCGCCCGGCTCGCGCGGCCAGTTCACATGCACCAGTCGCACACCGGCCTCGACCAGGCGTCGCGCCAAGAGGCAGCTTTGTCCCCAGGAATGTTGGCCGTAGCGATCGCGCATCTTCGACGATTCACGATTCAGATCGAAGGCGTCACGTGCCCGGCCGGACGTAACCAGATCGAGCGCGAAC
>JBGTKH010000498.1:0-6271 GCA_041744735.1 Pirellulaceae bacterium
GCCCGCTGCTTTTCGGACAGCGTCGCCAGATACTTTTCCGCCGCCCCCGTCATGTCTTCGCCGACACTAGCCAGCTTCAGAAACGTCCAACCGGAACCGGCCAACAAAGCGAGGGCGACCAAAACAGCAAGCGGCTTGCGATTTTTCATGGAAGGAATCTCCTGCAGCAGTATTGGGGTGGGTCGAGGGTGGTGAGGCGAACAGCCTTTGCGTTGCCCATCACTATACTCGGAATGACGAATGTCGAAATACCCAATGACGAAAGAATGACGATTTTGTCACTTGTCACTCGTCACTCGTCACTTGTCACTCGTGCTTGCGCGGATCGCGGTCATGATGCCGCTGATCGATGTGGAAGTGCAAGTCGGGCAGGGCCGCCAGCAGCCGCTCGATGCCGTCGTCCGTGACCTTCGCGCCGTCGATGTACAGCGACTGGAGCTGCGTCATGCCTTCCAGTTGCGCCAAACCCGCGTCGGTAATCGGCACGTCGATCAGATGTAGGAAACGAAGGCCACGGATTTCCTTGACGTGTGCCATCCCGGCGTCCGTGACGTTGGGGCTGCCGAACCGCAATTGCGTGAGCTGCGGCAGGCGTTTCAGCTCGGCCAGCCCTTTATCGGTGAAAGTCGCTTGCGGCAGGTTAACGAATTTCAATTTGTCGAGCACTGCCAGTTGCCTCAGTCCTTTGTCGCCCACGTCTCCGCCGCGGATAGTAAGATGCTCGAGACTCTCAAGTGACGCAAGATGAACGATCCCACTGTCGGTTACCTGGCCTTGCTCGATGACCAGCTCTTCCAAGTTGTGCAAGTCTTGTAATTGGGCCAGATCATCGTCGGAGACAGTTGTTTGTTCCAAATGAATCTTGGTGCTACGACCGGCGAGAACATCTGCGACTTGCTGAGCGAGGTTTGGTTCGATTGGAACATGCACAGCGTCACGGTGCGAGCAGCCGGTGAGCATTGCAAACCACAGGATTAAGGAGCATCGCAAATTTTTCACGGCGCGGCTGGTCATCGTCTACACTCGCTGCATACCGACACGTAGCGCGTAATCCCGGCGCCGCGGGTTTGTCGCACGGTCATCAGCGCGCCGCATTTAGGACAATACTCCGGGTCGTCATGCACGGCCCCGGCATCTTGCGATTGCTGGCAAGTGGCGCAGAGTTTTGCGTCGGGATAAAGTTCGACACGCTCCGGCGGAATCGGCTTGCCGCACGCTGCGCACGATCGGCCGATTCCCCAATCATCGTCGTCGTCCGCCCGATCTTCCCCAGCCAACAAGCCGATGTGCTCGCACTGGGGACAGGCCAAGCGCTCGGCGGCGGACGGTGCGAGCTCGCACAGCAACTGCCACTCGGGATCCTTCACCCGCCGCAGCATGCCGATCTGTTGCAGGCGCAACAGCAATTGCTCCGGCCCGCACTGCGTCACATGCGAGCATTGCGGACAACGCAATTCTAGGTACCGGCGCATGGGGTTGCGAACCTACTGCTTCACTTCACGGGGTCGGGAATCTTTTTCATGTCGGCGGAGCGTCGTTCGGAAAGCGGTTACCGGTTTTCCGCCGACATCATCAGAGCATCGGCTTGAGCAGCGATTGTAACTCGTTCATCGCCGCCGCGTCATCGCGATGGCCTTGCACGGCGAAAATGTTCTGCAGGTTGGCCAACATGCGCGACAGCCATTGCGGGTGCGTGGCGGGCTTGAGCAACTTGGGACTGCGCGGGATCGGCTGACCGAGCACGCTCTCAATGCGCTGGAAGGCCTCGTCGCGATTCAAAACGGCGCCGCCGTAGAACGGATCGACGATCGTCCAGCCGCCGTTGGTGCGCACGCGCACGAGAAAATGAGCCGGCGAGTTGATCCCCTCGACGCGCAGCCCCACGCGGTCGGCGACCGCTTTGTAAACCAACGACAGCGTGATGGGAATGCCGCGGCGCGTCTCCAAGACCACCGGCAGATAACTGTTGAGCGGCTGATAGTAATCCGCACTGTTGCCGGCGAAACCCTCTTCCTCAAACAGCACTTGATGCAAGTGCGCCATCAAGGCATCCACCTGCCGGCGTTTCACTCGCGAACGTACCCGCTCGGCCAACTGTTCGAGTCGCTCATCGATCCGCCGCGGGACGACGTCGTCCAGCGCGTGTATCGAAATCGCGACGGCGGCACGCATCAGACCGTCAGTCGTTTCGATCACTGGCATTTGTTCGGCAAACAGCCGATACGCCTCCGGACGGCAATGCTCAGGGTCGCGGCTCATGAAGACACCCGCCAGCAATACATCTGGAGAGACGCACCCCGCCGCCGAATCTCCCCTGAGAAATGCTGCTCAAGACTGGTCAAACGTACTGGCGGTGCATTTGTGTTATCAACTACGGCCAACCCATTTGTCAATAGCTCAAGATCGTCGCTGCGCAGGCCGCCCAATCGTTGACAACGCCGCGGTCGAAACTTAGATTGACGACCGCATTTTCGACGTCACGTCATAGGGTCGGTCCATTTCATTTCACCATTTCCCAAGGGACGTTGTATGAAACGAGTATCGCGGATGCTGCTTGTTGTCGCTGTACTGGGGTGCCTGCCGCGAGCATCGGCGGCTGAACCTGCGCAGGCCAAACCGGAATTGATTCATCAAGCCCCCAACCACGACCCCACGGCAGTTTACCGCTGGCTGGAAATCACGCTGGAGGCCAGCGGCCGGGATGTCGATCGCCATCGCGCCCGCCCCACGATCCTGGCCCGCGCCATGGCCATCGTGCTCACGTCGATGTACGACGCCTGGGCGGCCTACGACGACAAGGCGGCAGGCACGCGGCTGGGCGGCCGGTTGCGCCGCCCGGTACAGGAACGTACGCAGAAGAATAAAGAAGAGGCCATCGCCTATGCCTGCTACCGCGCGCTATCGTTCGTGTATGAGGAAGATGCCACGTGGATTCGCGAGCGGATGGCCGCGATGGGCTTTGATCCGGACAACGACTCGAAAGACTTGAAGACGCCCGCGGGGATCGGCAACGTGGCTGCTGCGGCAGTGATCGCCTATCGCCGTCACGACGGGGCGAACCAACTGGGTGACGAGGTCGGCGGCAATGGCAAGCCGTACTCCGACTACACATTTTATCGTCCCGTCAACACGGCGGACCACACGGCCGATTACACCTGTTGGAGACCGATCCCCTTTTCCGATGGCCAGGGCGGCACGTTCTCGCCCGGCTTTTTGACTCCACATTGGTATCGCGTCAAGCCGTTCGCGCTGGAGCGGGCCGACCAGTTCCGCCCGGGGCCTCCGCCGGCCTGGGGCACCGAGCAACTTCGCACAGAGGTCGACGAGTGCATCGCGGTAAACGCCAACTTGACCCTCGAGCAGAAGGCCATCGTTGAGTTCATGCGCGACGGCCCTCGTTCGACGGGCCAATCGGGGCACTGGCTGCGTTTCGCCCAGGACGTGTCGCGCCGCGACAAGCATAACCTGGACCAAGATATGAAGCTGTTCTTCAGCGTCGCCAACATTGTGCACGACACCTTCATCGCGAGCTGGGACGCCAAGCGTTATTACGACAGCGGGCGGCCGTATTGGTGGGTGCGGTGGCAATATCCGGGCAAAACGGTTCGCGGCTGGGCCGGACCGGGCAAGGGCGTCGCCGAGATTCCCGCCGAACAGTGGTTGCCGTATTCGCCGGCGGTGTTCGTCACGCCGCCGTTTCCCGGCTACACGTCCGGCCATGCCACGGCCAGCGGCGGCGCGGCGCGAATCTTGGAGCATTTTACAGGCAGCGACGAGTACGGCGCGGTGGCCATTCGCAACGTTGGTGAGTTGACCGAGGACGAGTTCACCACCGCCCAGATGCAGGCGGTTGACGGCAAACCGGCGGCCGACTTGCCGGAGTCGAAGGAGATTCGGCTCCCCTTGCCGACCTTCACAGCCACCGCCGAAATGGCCGCGGTCTCGCGACTCTGGGGCGGGTACCACATCCGCGCCGACAACGAAGTCGGCTTGGAGTTGGGCCGCAAAGTGGCCGACTACAGTTGGCCGAAGTATCAGGCCTACTTCAACGGCACCGCCCCAGAGCCTCGTTCGGCCGCGGCGATTCGCCGCTAGACTAGCCGAACGTCACCGCCAAATCGCGGATGTAGTCTAGCGCCTCTTCCAACTCCGGCGCTTCAACGCCTGCTTGTCGGCCGCCATGATCGCATTGGGCCAGCAGCACCAACTCGTCGTAACTTTCCGAGGCAAATAGCCTGCGCCGCGCGCGATGGCCGATCGTGCCGTCCAGAATGGCATGGCCTGACATGTGATGTTCAATCAGCCACGCCGTGCGCTGGGTGATGAAACCGTCCAGCGCCTCCAGACCCGCGGACACGTGCTGGTGCGAATCGATGGCCTTACCCACGTCGTGCAGCAGTGCTGCCAGCAGGAACTCTTCGTCGTACGGCAACTCGTCGCGGGCTAAGTCGAAAACCTGCAAACTGTGATAGAGCGCGTCCCCTTCGGGATGATATTTGGGGCTCTGCTTGACATTCTCCAACGGCAAGAGCAACGCCTGATAGACTTGAAAACGATCGACCTTTTGTTCGACTTCCTCCAGTGCGTCGTGCAGATCCATGTCGGGATACTCGCGCTGCATGAACTGTTCGAGTTCGCGGACGCTGGCCCGCTCAATCGCTTTACCGGTCACGGAACTTTTGAAGACATAGTGAGCCTTGTCGGCCGGGTAGATAGTGAGCTCGAACGGAAATCGGTCCTTGACGTGCACGTGCGTGAAGATTCGCTCTTCGCCCTGTTTACGCACCCGCTTTCGCTCGACGTCGTACACCACCCCTTCATCGTCCAGCGCGGTCCGCACGGCTTCGACGCTGTCGGAAAAGACGTGCAAGTCAATGTCTGAACCTTTGCGGATGTGTCCGGTCATCACGCTGCCGATCAGCCGCGGTCGGAATTTTTGCAGGATGCGCATCATCCGCAGCGCTTCCAAACGCATCTCGCGCAGATTGTCCGTGCGGCGATCCCCTTCGTGCAGCCGGGCCAGCAATTGGATTTCGTCGCGGATTTCCGCGTTGCTAGGCAGATCGGCGGGTTTGACCCAGCCTTTGCAGATGCGGCGAGCTGCCTTCATTTTGGCCCGGTAGTATTCCGACTCGATCCGCTCATACATCAAGCGGGCGGCCTGCCAAGCGATTTGCCGCCGCAGTTTCGAAGCTTCCATCAGTCTGCCGCTTTTACGCCCGATCCTGCGGCTAAGGGCGGTGGAGGGTGCACGACAGAGAAAGGTGCATTGTCTGGCTTGTATTATAGTCGCTCGGCTCCAGCCTCCAGGTGAGTTAGCTTTCCTGACCAGGTACTTTTTTCGAGAAAATCTCTACTCAAACATTGATTTTAAACAATCGTTTAATACAATCGTTTACACAACCCTCCAAGTCCAACCGTACTCACTTCCCAATTCCGGAACTCGCCGATGGCTAATAGCGACGATCCACGCGACCGTATTTTGAACGCCGCGGGGCCGGTGTTTGCGGAGAAGGGATTTCAGGCGGCCACCGTACGCGACATTTGCCACGAGGCGGGCGTGAACGTGGCCGGCGTCAATTATTATTTCGGCGATAAGGAGCGGTTGTACATCGAGACCGTGAAACGCGCACGGCAGATTCGCGGCCAGCAAGTGCCGATGCCCGATTGGCCGCCCGGTACGCCGACCGAAGAGAAGCTGCGGCAGTTCATCTTCACGATGCTCAAGCGGATGCTGGGTGTTACTGCGGCGCCGTGGCAGCCGCGGCTGATGATGCGCGAGATCCTGAGTCCCACGGCGGCCTGCAAGGAACTGGTGCAGGAATACTTTCGGCCGGACTTCAATCTGCTGTTGGGCATCTTGGACGAAGTCCTGCCGCCGGACACGCCGCTGCACAAGCGGCAGCAGATTGGTTTTAGCATCGTCGGCCAGTGTGTTTTCTATCGCATGGCGGGAGAAGTGGTCGCATTGCTGTTGTCCGACGAAGAACGCATGGAGCACTACTCGGTCGAGGATCTAGCCGAACACATCAGTCAAGTGTGTCTGGCGTCGTTGGGACTTGGCCCGCCGCTTGCCGGCAGCTTCGACGACGAATCGAAACTATCTCAAACCTCCGAGGCCCCTTAATCAAGTAGCCGAAGTCGTGCGTGAGCCGCAGGGCTCGCGAGCTTAGTCGTGGGAGAGCGAAGGCTCTTTCACTATAAACGGTGAGATCGCCCGCGGGGCGGTCAAAGCCTACCTGGGCGGGTCCGTGCCTGTCCAGAACTTGTT
>JBGTKH010000499.1:0-22942 GCA_041744735.1 Pirellulaceae bacterium
GCGACGACGGGTGCTTGCCATCGTTGACTCCCCCGCATTTGAGCGAGACGGCGCCGTTGCCCCACGCAAGAAGCCGAAGCACGACTTGATCGGTTGGTTTGAGGCCCAGTTCATTCTGGACGTCGATCCCTGGAACCGAGCCAAACGCACTCCCATTTTCCTTCAGCCAATAGGTGCCGGCCCAGTCGGTCGGGGCCTTGAATTGGATTTCGATCTCAACGCAGGTCCCTTGGCTTGGCTGATTGGGATCGCGCGGGTGAGCGGTCTGCACGGCGACCTGAGTCGCTCTCTCTGCAGGCATCACCCCGAACGGACTGAAGGCCCGCGCGATTTCCGACCGCTCGTCGCGATCGGGCAGTTCGTCTCTGTAAATCCAGACCTGAGTCTTCTTCTCGGAATCCGCGCCGGATTTCTTACCCGGTTCGACTGCCTGTAGTGGCCGCAGACCAAGACCACCAACGAACAACACGATCAGCGCAGTCAACAAATCGACCGACCAACGAGAGTGGGATTTCATATTTGATGTCTCCAAAACAAATGTCTGTCAAATGCTCGTGCCACGCGCTTCGGCGCGGCGAGCAAGATTCAACGTGGGTCACCGACGAGGCGGCCACACGGTCATCTCGCCGGCTCTTCGCGCACGGCGACGAAGCGAATGTCGTCGAGATACAGCTTGCTCGTCGGCTCCCTGGCGCCGTCTTGCGGCCGAGCATTGGGGTTGTCGTTGGACTCCAGCACGACGCTGAGCGGGCACAACATCTGATTCAGGCGAGCGGCGTTGTCAGTCAGCTCGATCGAAATCTCCTGCCACGATTCGCCGAGAGTGATCAACTCGGGGCGCGTGGTGGCGGGGAATTTTAGCGAGTCGCGATGCGGATTTCCCGCCAGGCCGCCAACCCGGAATTTGCACCGAACTTCGTGCGGACCTGCGGGTCGTCGAGCTTTCAGCTTCAGAAAAATCCTGTGGCCTCTGGCATCGCCAAGCAGTTCGGCCACGTTCATTCCGGGAATCGCCCCCAGCCGTGTTGCCCCTGCCGGTACAAAACCAATCATGACGAACTCATTCGGGCCGGTCCATCGGACAGCGATCTCGACCAAAGTCCCCGTTGCGGTAGCGTCTAACTCGCTGGCCCTTAGCCCCGGATCAACTGCGATGTGCGAAGCTTTCGCCGCAGGGGAGTAAAAGTACGGTTCGTAGTACCGCTCGAATTCCGACCTTTCGTCAGCTTGGCCTGCCGCTGGCAGATCGCTGTAAAGGCTGACAACCCGCTCCTCGATCACACGTCGTCGGGTAGAGTCTTGCCCAAATGATTCGACAGCGAAAATCGCGAGGGCGACCAGCGAGATATTGAACGAACGTCGAGTCAGCATGACGGTGCTCCTGTCAGTGAGTGAAATGAGTGCCGTGCCGTGGCGCGACGGCCGATGGCAACGAGGCGGTAACGCGGGCCGCCACATACAAAGGAATCGATCGTTGGCTTTTCGTCGTACATTCCACAAGTTTCTTCGAGTGGCGAAGGGTGAAGTTCAGATCGCCACCCACATCAATTCATGAACTGCGGTGGGTTGTTCCAGTGCACGGTGGTTTTACCGAGGACGAGACTCTGCATCGTGCTCAGCTCTGCGTCGGTGATCTGCTGCCGGGCAAATTGGCCTCCTGGCAGACCGACCAGCAGTACTTCGAACTCGGTCGGAAACACGTCTTCGAGTCGATCGACATTCCCCAGTCTTTTCAAGTCGACCGATGCGATGGCTCCCTCCGGGTTGCGAATGTCGTCCACGGTGAGCGTGGTCGCGGCGATCAGCCTTTGAGCATTCTCTCCGGTCCAAGGGCCAGTACCATTCTTCGCTCGCACAACGACGTGCAGATTCGTTGAACCTGCCAATTCCGAGGCAACATTGCCTGCGAACGTGAGTCGCATCTGCCCGTCGGGCGAAACGTCAGCGGAGGCAATCAGTGAATCATTCTGACTCGGGCTGCGAAAAGCCAAGCCTTGGGGACTCGATTCCAATTCGATACGCCGGTCGATGTAGAGATCATCCGGCGCGACGCCGAGTGCCTTGCGTTGCTCATCGTTCAGCGCTTGGAGCCAATAGCGAACCACAGTGGTCACGGGACGGCTCGGCTGACCCGAATCGTGTGGGTACTTGAGTGTCATGGAGAGAGGCAATGGCCGATTTCGCCAGTAGTAGATCGTCTCCCACCGGTCTGACTTATCGTCGACGAAGTACTGGCAGATGTCGACTTTGGCGATGAGCGTGGACGACACGTCGTTGAACGCCAGCTCAAACTCACGGAACACGTTTGGCCGGGCGCCTTCCGGCCCGACGATTGGCGCGATGAGCGGTCGTGTTTGCCTTTCGACCGCCGTCAGTGCCAAGCTCGCCACTAGTTGCCGCTCTTTATGCAATCGTCGATGCAGATCCGCCTCCGCATCCTTCGCTTGGCGTGCCTCCTCCTCCGCATCCTTCCGCCGTTGCATTTCAAGGAATGTCTCGCGCTGGACAAGTGCAAGGCGAGCCTGGTAGGAACTCGCGGTAACACCCGCTGATCCGACACCGACGACCAAGGCGAAGACCAGCGACGCCGCCAGGGGATACTCGCAAACGACACGGACCAGTTGCTCGAAAGCCTTCTTGAACCACCGCACTTTCTCTGGCGGGAAGACCTTCCAAATGCGGTCCACCGTGGCACCGAGTTCTGAGTTCTGTTTGATGGCGGCTTCGACCTCGCCCCGCTCACGGCCGGATACCTCATTGGCGAGATAGCGGGCCAGCAGTACATCGTCGATGCCGCCGCGCGTGGTCTCCTGCCAATGCCGGAAGTCGCGGAGCCGCGCTACGATATTGTTCCATGCTTCTTCAGCCGGCTTATCCAACACGGCCTCATCAGGAGCACCCGGTGGAAAAATCGGCGGAGGGATTTCGCCCAACGGAACCGACGCGCCCACTTCGCCTGCATCAGCATCGATGCCTCTCAGCACCTGCAACGCCTCAGCCAAGTCGGCGTTCCCGCTCGATAGCCCCTGGATGACCAACTCGTCACCGGCAGTCGCCTGACCGCTCAAAACCCGATCGAGTAAGTCGAGTGGAACGGCCGCGAAAACGTCAGGTACTGTCTCACGCCCGATGAACGCCTCGCGAAACAGTCGTTTCAGCGCGCCGGCAGAGTAAAGGGGGCGCTCGGATTCAAGATGCTCGACGGACATGGGAGAAGCCACCTATACAAAACGGCCCCCGCGCGGCACGGCAACCCGACCACGCGGCGCGGATTCTATGGAGAAAGACGGGTCTCAACACCGAAACTGCAAACAAATCTTTCAAAAAAACCATCAACTCACCAAAATCAAGTATCGTTGGGATCAACCGGCCGGTTCGATTCTCTCGGCTCGCTGGGCGGCGCGATGTTGAAATCGTGCCTTTCCTGAAAGACCTGAATGGCCGTCCTGAGCTTCAAACACCAGTCGTAGTATGTCCGTTCTGGCGTGCCCAACTCGTTAATTATTTCGTCCTTCCGTTTCTGGGCCACGAGTAAGTCGAACAACGGCAGCAACTTGGGATAAACCGACTGCACAAAATCGCGCACGATGGGCAGACGCGACTCCCAATCCCTGTCGGCAGCGGCCGGTGCGACGACTTCGACCGCGTCGATTGGAACAGACCTAGGTCGCTTCGCGCATTTGTCCTTATGATCCGAAAGGTAACGCCACACCACGGTTTTCACCCAAGGGGCAAGACGCCCATGAGACGACCACTTCGGCAGTTTCTGATAGAGGTAAACTCTCGCGTCTTGGAGGATGTCCTCATCGAGCAATGGTGGAAAAAAGTGACGCACGAGTTTCCGCAGTAGAGGGTCGAACTTGGCGAGGAATTCACTTACGGCGTCATTGTCGCCAATCGAAGCGCGGTAGACCAAGTCTGCGTCTGCGTCGTACCGGACGCTGACCAGGCACAGATCGTCATGCTGGTGGCCGGCGCTTGTGACGGCATTGAGAAACTCATTGAGGACGTGCGTCGACAACGGGATCGTGGGGCTCCACAACGTTAACAGTTGTTTCAACTTTTTCCCCAGCCGGTTCGGTCTGGACGAACCGTCCGTTGGCTGATCGAACCAACCATCTGTCACTATACCTGCTTGAGCGTTCTTCGAGAAGCTTGTTTCGACGGACCCAAAAGCAGCGGGGGTGACTGGGGCGATCCCATAGTCGACACCGAGCCACCACGTCGGTCGTGCAACGATCCAATCCACAAACTCATCCGTACGCGCCACAGCTACAGCCTCCTTCGGGACGAAGCACGCTCTTCCATTGTCTGAGCCGAATGGAACTGCGAACGAAGCGATCGTTGTCTCGACGAAGTAACCGTCCGGCATCGCATCTCGAAGCATGGCGTACATGAAGGCAAAAGTGGTTTCAAGATCGCGTCCCGGCATCCAAGCAACTCGGAAGAGCAATGGCATGCCGTCCGCCAGCAAAGCCGCAGGCCACCCATGGCCAGTCACGTCACCAACGGCGAGAGCGAGCATTCCATCGGCAAAACGTCGCTCCCACCAGTCGCCATTCGGCGACTCTTTCCCCTTCGCGCACCAGTCGATTCGGAATGGACCTTGCCGCTCACTCCCTTTCGAAGGCGCTCGTGGTACATCGTCCCCATCATCTTCGTTGCCCCCGGAATCGCCACCGCCCACGGAAACACGCCCCCCATCGCCGGAACCGCCGTTAGTCTTTGCGCCAGATTGATTCTTGTTCCGCGCGTACCGAACAGGTTCGCAGAACATTCTTTCAACACGAATCTGCACGTAACGGTCAAACACATTCCACGACATAGAATCGAACTTGCGTGAATCCTTCTCTGCCTCGCAGACCAGTAGTCTCGTCAAGTTGTTAAGGGCAAGAACGACCAACCGTGCCACCTCGCCCGGGGTCTTGTACTCACTCCCCATGACCGCGATCTGCTTCGCGATGGCACTCCGATACCGACCGCCCAAAACCTGCGCGGCCTCTGGATCCCGCTCTCGCAGGCATTTGACCAATTCCGCCGGCGGCGTCTTCGGCTTCTTCATGATAACGGCTCCTCCGAAGCACTGCTTTTAACAGATAAGGACGGCGCGCATGCGAGACACTGCAAAAGAATCCCGAAAAAAGCTTCGGAGACTCATCAATGAACGATTTGCCGAACAGCGACTCCGTGCACAGGCATCGGCGATGAAGGCGGCCCGGCAAAATATTCCGATGACCACTTTGCAGAACCGCACGGAACCACCGTCTTTATTCGTGGCGGGCGCTTTCGTGACATTTTACGCGAGGTATCTACAGTGTTAGCAACAATCGGGACGAAACGAATTGGCGGCGATGACGAGACGGTGGTTGTGGCGGTGAAGACTCCGCTGATGCCGAAACCGACGACGACGCGGCTGCCGGGGCGGCTAACGTTGAGGCAAGCGGTCGAGCAGTTGCGTGGTGAATCCCCAAAGGATGCGAATGCGACGCGAGTGTTAAACCAACTCACTCGTGAAATGTCGGGCGTTCATCACTTCCTCGCGGTGACGCCGCGAGGCATGGAGAGAGTCGACCCGCAAACCACGACACTCGATGACCTCGCGATCCCCCGCGAGATTCGTACCCACGAGGGCATTGATCACATTCGGCTGGCAGCATTCGAGATTCAGTCCTACGCCAAGGTTGGTGTGTGAGGTGTCCCGTGCTCGAATATCCGATTGACGAGGCATTTCAGCGACAACAGCCGCTCGTGCTGCTGGGCGAACAGTTACTGGCTAAGACGTCGTCGCCGGCGGCGGCGATTCTGCGCACGGCGGCGGGAGTTCATCATGGGCTCGGTCCAGTGGCGACTTGGATTTCTATCGGGCAGGCGGCCCTCCGACGCTCGCGGTCCACCGTCGAGGCGATGTTGCAAAATGAGTTGCCACGTCAGGTCGCGCTATTGCGAACGGATCCACTTGCATACTTCATTGATTACCTCGTCCCAACGTTTCGGAAGCGGGAGTTTTCCGAGGATGCATACTCGACTGTATCGACCGCGCATATAGAGCAGGCCGATGTCGACTGGACGACGGAGTTGTCCGCGGCGGCGGAGGGCGTCCCGGCTCCTGAATTCGTGCAGCCATCCGTCTTGATGTTGGGGCGGGTTTGGAAGCTGAAACCACAGCCACGGCGTGAAGGTTGCTGGCAGGTCGACGCGGCTTCGCAATGCTTCGGGCTGAGTGGTGATTTTATTTTGGTGAGGACGTTGGCTGCGGAATGGCGGACGAAAGTTGCGCGACACGTCACGAACGTTGCTGCGCAACTCGCTCAAAAAGTTCGGCAACAGGATTCTCAAGAACTTGTCATCGCGCGAAATGAATTGGCCGCTCAGGGATTCGTGGAGCGAGACGATCTGCTGTTCTTACCAGGCAGGGCACCACGGCTGGGATACGTGTTGCCAGCCCACCACAATTGGACGTTGCGACGGGACTCGGTTCGCGACTTGGCGATGACGGCGCCGCTTGCATTACCGCCGATCGCCTATCCGAGCAAGTCGTCGCTGGTCGTCTATCAGCGAGTCAAAAACGAATGGAAAATTGTCACGCTTCCGCATGGACTCTGTTGGGGTCCCGATCCGCCGCAACACCCGCAAGATTCACCCGGCGTTGGGTTGGCCTCGTTTCTGCGTTGGGCCGCCGTGCGGATTGCGGGTAACGGGGCTTTCCACAGCAGCGACGGAGCGGTTCCGTCGACGGACAACTGGCTTGAGGTCACCTCTAACTCGAAAGCAGTGTCATGAGTTCCACATTTCGGATTTCACAGTGTGTTCTGGACGGCATTCTGGCTGCCGCACGGCACGCGGGCAATAGTGAGTGCATGGGGTTGCTCGCCGCGGCAGTTGGCGAAAGGCAGCAGTGTGTTTCCGCCGCGTGCCTGCTTCCGGCTGAGGCGTCAGGCAGTCATGCAGAAGCTGATGCCGAGACGATTTCCACAGCCATGACGTCTCTGTTGCGCCGGCGGCTCCGGCCCGTCGGACTCTGGCACTCGCACGGGAGCCATGCCGTTTTCCATTCAGGCACGGACGACGCGACTGTGACAAAGCTCTTCCCCGCGATGGCGGCGTGGAATTTCGAGCGACCGCGTGCCGAGCTCGGAGTTCCGGCGATCACGGGCTGTGACACCGCCAGCGTTCCGCTCGGCGATGGCCGTACGCTGCGAATCTTGCTGGCTGGTCCGAAACTGCCAGGCATCGAGGGAAACGAGCGCGTGAGCTGGTCTCGCATGGACGTGTTGTTCGCGGAATCAACATCGCATTCGCCGGTGATTCTCGACGGGCTCGCTGTGAAATTGATGGCTGGCGGAGTTTGCCTGGAGTTGGGAATTCCGGACGGTGCCAACGTCGTCTCCGAGATTGAAGATCACGCAGCCGTGCGGTCGGCAAAACTGTTTTCACTCGTCGTCAACCGGCGCGGCGAGAAGTATGCCGAGGCGTTGACGGTTCACGACATTTGTGGCGAATCACACATCGCGAAACGCTGCTGCGAGATCGCGGTTCTGATGGACGACGGTGACTGTGGAGGCGGCGTAAGTTGGCTGGGAAGCGGCACGTCATTACTCACGACTTCTATGAATCGCTCTCGAACCGGACGACTGACCGGTTGCCGGGAGGGCGTGTCATGAGTCGTTTCCACAGGCAGGAACTCATCGTGGGCTGGGATCAATCGAAACTTCAACGGGCGGCTGTCGCGGTTCATGGTCGCGATTGGGTGGGGACGTTTCTCGTCTGGGCATTGTGTTCGATGGGTGTGGGACGAATCCTATGGTTCGGGAGGCCGCGACGGGCGGCGCTACAAATGACATCGTGGCTGCTGTCTCAACCGTCACATTTCGAGGACTGCAAAATTGAGGACTTCTCCTTTGATCCGGAATATCGCGACACGCTGGCGTGGAGTTGCCGAACGGATGGATTGCACGTCTTCGTCGACTGCGCCGAAGGCACCCGAGCGAGTCAGGTCTGCCACGAGTATGCACAGCAGGACGCCGACATCCAATGGCTTGCCGGGGGAACATCGCAAGGCGGCTGGCTAAGCCGAACCGCATTCCACGAAGATCGACATCGGCGGCAAGTTGATGGCACGTGTCCGATCTCCGCAATGGCAGTCGCGGCCTTGCTTGCGGACTCGGTTCGAGCAGCATTGTGCCCAGTCCCGTCCGACGTCCCGGTCCCGAATGGGTATCTCGAATGGGAGTTTACTGACGTGTCCTCGAAGCGCGGGGTTGCGGTGCTCATCGGGGCTGGTGGGATCGGTGTGTACGCGGCGACACTGCTCGCCGCGCGGAGACACGGCTTCCTCGTGGTTGACGACGACCACGTGGAACAGTCAAACAGAAACCGGCAAGGGCTCTTCACTCAAGACGACGCCGACAATTGCGTGAACAAGGCCGAAGCCACGCGACGGCGCTTGCAGACGCTCTTTCCCAAATCGCGAATCGTCGCATCGCCGCAACGGGTCGACGCGGGGTTCTCATCAACGCTTCGCCGCGTCCGGCCGCAGCCAACGGCGATTCTGTCCGCCGTCGATAATGCGCGCACGCGTCTTACGCTTCAGACTCTGGGTGCGGACGCCAAGTTGCCCGTGATCCAGGGGGGAACGGACGTATTCGGAGCGGATGTATTCACGCAAATTCCGGGCGGTCCGCTGTTGGACGACCAGATGCGCGGTGTATTGACCGATGCGGCGTCGCATGAAGCCGAATTGCAACGGCGGGTACACGGATGTGCGTTTGATCCCAGCTACGTCGTACCGGGAATGCTCGCCGCTGCGATGCTGGTCCGTCGCTTCGAGCAACTGCTCGCCACAGCAGCCGTCACCGCGTCGTACTCACCGATCCGGTGGCGACAAGGTTCGATTCCCCTTGAATCCTGGAGCTCATCCCATGACTTCGAATTCCCACTCGGCGACCTTGGCCAATTCGCTGTCGTCGCGAGCTGACGAGTTAACTTCGCGGCATTCACGTGAAGGCACAACGGCCCTGCCGCCTCCATTGGTCGCGGCGCAAAGTCCACTCCACGAACTGCTGATCGACGAAATCGAAGGCGTACTTCCAAAACCGGTGGCCCAGCGACTTCGCGAGGCCAAGACTATCGCCCAGGTCCATGACTGGATTGCAGCAGCCGCTATGTACAAGTGGATCAAGGCGAATGAATCGGCTTCGCGGCGGTTCCTTGACGAGGTCGGCCAACACCCGTCGGACGCTTGCCTCTCGTTGGCGAAATCGATTGCACGAACGCTGAAGCCACAACCGCCAACCGACGACGCGCCGCGTTTGGACAGATGGGGTCTGCTAATCCAAGTGTCGTGCGCATTGCTGCTGTTGATGATGCGAGGAGCGTTCTTTGAATTCCTCACGGGACTTGCGGAGAAGTCTGCGTGGCGATTCGACTTCAGCGGAATGGTTCATTCCAGCGTTCTTCCCAACCTGATTTTTCAGTGCGGCTCTGTTTCGCCGCTGGTGACGGTTCTTCTGATGGGGTGCGGGACAAGTTGGCTGTTTCTCGAATCCCGGTTCGTACCACGTGTTGTCACGGCTTGCCGTGCTTGGCCCTTTCGACATCAGGCAACTCCCTCGCATCAAGATTGGCGCTCGGACGGAGTTGCATTCGTGTGGTGCATGCACGGCTTCCTCCTACAAGCCGGTCTCTTGATCCGATGCTTGCGGTTGGCCTTCGACCAACGACTTGTTCTTTGTCAAACACCGATTCTGGTTGCCGGGATTTGGGTCTGCACAGCCATCGTTGCCGCGGTGACTATTGCGGTGTTGTTGCAGCTTTTGATAGTAACCGAGCAACGAGATTGAGCACCGATCGGCGGCCAGTGGATCGATGGCCGGCAAATCATCATCCGGTGCGAGGCGGTTGGAACTCATCGTCGATCCGCGCTCCCCCGCCACTTCCAGTCGCGCAGGACTTCCTCCACTTCCTGCATGCTCGTCGGGCGGTGGCTGGGCGCCAGTTCCAAACAGCGCCGCGCGATGGCCCACACTTTCTTCGGCAGGCCGCCGCGGGTCAGCGCGCCGATGTCTTCACCCCGGTCGGGCAATTGACCGATGGCGGCATGCACCAGAATCCGCGCCCAACTGTACAGGTCGGCCTGGACCGTGACTTCGCTCGGCCCGACTTCTTCGGCCCGGTAAGGGTCCTCCGGCCATTCGTTGCCGGGCGAGACAGTCGGTCCGCCGGCCAACAACTTCGCCAATTCAAAATCCGTCAACACGGCCCGGCCGTCCTCCTTGACCAACAGTACGCGCGAGGGTGCCAACTCCCGCATCACAATCTGGGCGCGATGCAGCGCTCCCAGTCCGCTGGCAATTTCACGCATCAACCGGGGTAAGTCGGCCGGTGGAAAGCGACCGGCAGCCAAGCGGTCCGATAACGCAATCGCATCCAACCAGCGTTCGACCACCCACCAGCCATCCTCACCTGCCGTCGGCGTCGAACTAATCACTTCCGCCAAATGCGGATGCTGTCCGATCCGGTGGCAGACTTCGGGATGCCGCTGCAATTGTTCGCGCTTTCGATCTCGATCCGACGCGGCCAAGCCGCTCAACAAGTAGAACTTGCCGCGGCCGAACCGACCTTCGGTGTGCCGGTGCTTCATCCGGCAGAGAAAGAAGTGCAGGCCATTGGTGGCCGTGCGACCGCCCGGCTTCAACGCTTCGTCGACCGTCCACTCCCACTCGAGTCCCATGCTGGTTTTGGTCGGTGGCTCGTAATGCGGGTCGCGCGGATCGAGCAGTTCCAAGACGCTGCACGCGAAGTAGTCCGCAATGAATTTGGCTACGTCGCGCCGCACGCCCTCGCCTCGGAATGCCTTGTCAACAGTGTTTCTGGAGGCACTTCCTCGCTCCTGCGGCAATCTCTGGCCTGTCGCGCCATCCGTATTCAACATGTCCTTCAGTCGGTTGTTCGACAATCCGCGCGCGATCAGCAGCCGCTCCAGCTTCGAGCGGTCCAGGTACACCAATTCACTGTCCGTCGTCTGTTTGGCCACGGCGACTGCGGTCACTTTGAAAATGGGATGAACTTGAGAAGAGATTGACTGCCCCAATGTAGTCCAATGTTCCTCGTCACGACCGGAGTGTTACGACCCGGTTCAAACGTTCCCCATGACGAGGAGTGTCTCATGCTGAAATCCGTTTCCCAATTGTTCGAGCGTCTGGCCGAACGCTGTCTGGCGCTGGCCGGCGGTTTGCTGGCCTCAACAATCGAAACCGTTTGCCTGCGTCACCAAGCCGAACAGCAAACGCACCTTGAAGAGCTGGCTCGCTCCTTCGACTCCGACGGTCTCCCGGAGGTCGCCGCCAAGCTCCGCGAGCGGGCACTCCATCTGACTCATCATAACCCGGCGGCGACCGGTGAAACACTGCTACGAGAACTGAGCGACTCTGCCGAGGCGGGGAGGACTCACCAAAACACGGCGGTCCCACTGACGCTGAACACGGGCGGAATGTCCGCTTCGGGCCGCCGCACGGGAGGCCGGACCAAACGCGGACTCCCCTCGTTGACGCTCCCGGTCGGTGAAGCACCCGCCCCGGCCACCAGTGAGAGTCTCGCCTTGCCGCCCAGGGATTCGACTGCGTCACACGAGGAGGGGCCATGAGTACGAACTTGTCTTTCACCCCGCGCGACTACGAACTGCTGCAAGCTTTGGTGCAAAAAGTCCGGCTCTTCAGCCTGCGTCAGATCGCTCGGCATTGGTGGGACGGAGACACCGCCAACGCCCGGCGGCGACTCAAGCAATACGCCGCCGTGGGACTGATCCAACGCATTGAAGTCCAGGCGAAGCCATTGCCGGAACTCACACGACCCGTGATTTCCTGGCGCCCGCAGGAAGCGACTCCGAATTGCGACGCCATCGCCTACCAGCTCCAAGTCCGCTGGAAATCGACGCCCGTTCGATCTTGCTCGGCACTGGTCGCCACCGAGCGGTTGGCCCAGCACTACGGCGGACGGCGCAGCGGTGAGTTAAAGCACCCCTTGCAGGCGACGCACGACCTGGGTGTGGCGCAGATCTGGTTGCACTTGCAGGCGACGGCGACTGCGTGGGCCGATGCTTGGCGCGGCGAAGACATTCTGGCTCACACCCGCCGCGGAGAAAAGTGCCCGGACGCCTTCATCGTCAACGAACAACAGGAAGTGTTTTGCGTGATCGAGTTCGGCGGTGCGTACTCCGCCGAGCGCGTTCGTGAATTCCACGAAGATTGCGCCCAGCGCGGCCTTCCCTATCAACTGTGGTAAGGACCATGACAGACGAGTCTCTTCTCCATACCGGCGATCTAAGCGCGCGGGACCGGTCGATCCTGGAGCATCTTGCTCGCCACCGGATCACCACGTCGCAGGTGTTACGGCTCGTGCTTTTCTCGCACCTGAGCGTCAATGCGGTCATCAAGGTGGTCGGCCGCTTATGCCGGAGTGGATTGCTACAGCGCGTGCCCCTGCTGCATCGACATTGTTATTACGTGCTGACCGCGAGTGCGGCGCGTGCCTTGGGTGTGTCCCACAAGCGAACTGGACCGCTGGGAGTGCAGGCCCTGCCGACCGAGTTTGCCGCGCTGCATTTTGCCTGTCTCAGCGGCGCGCCGCGTCTACGGCTAACGCCCGCCGAATTGAAGTCGGCTTATCCCTGGATGGAGTCGGCCTGGATTCGCGCCGCGCATTGCCTCGACCGATCGCGGCCCGAATCTGAATGCCTCGAACTGCTGCGCGTCGTGCAGGGAAGCGGGCCCGATCACGTCGCTCGTAAGTGCCAGGCTGATATTCGCCGCCGCCAGGGCAGTGCCTCGTTTCTGCACCTAGTCCAGCAGCAACGATTTCGGCTAGTCGTCATCGCCGCCACGCTGGAGAGCGCCAACGCCATCCGTCTCGCACTGGACAATCACGCTTGGCCGGACGGACTGGCCATTCATTTGACCGTACTGCCTCAACTACTTCCCTTTCTTGGAGGATCGCGAGATGCCACGTAGCGAGTATTACCAGGATGTCGGTAACCCCGTGCAGACCGCTCGCCTGCCGGCCACGCGTCCGATGCTGGCGTTACCGCATCCCAGCGCCGGATGGACGGCTCAATGCGGCAGCGTCTGGAGACAGTTTCTGATCCATCAGGTGGTGTTGATTGCCACTCTCATTCTGACTCCTTGGAACACGATCCACCAATACCCGCTGCCGACCGTACTGCTGATCGCCTGCACACTCTGGTTTCTGTGGTTCAGTTACCGCAAGCATTGGGAATACGTGGCCATCGCGACTTTGGTGTCGGCTGCGATGATCACCATGGCCTTGCTCAGCCCGCCCATCCACTCGCTCCTTGGGCTCAGCGCCGCGGCGGGCGGCTTCTTGGCTTGGCAATTCGCGCAACATTGGACCGCCCTCTGCACGGCGTCACCGTTGGAGAGGCTTACAGCAGAACGACTCCGGCAGGAGTGGTCGTGTCCGCTGGCGCTATCCGCATCGATGCCGCTGGCGTTGGTTGTCTTCGGCTGGATCATCGGTAATGCCTACTTCCCGACGATGCTGCTATTGCTGTTCGTGAGCATTCAAGTCTGCTGCTTTCCGTGGGGAGAGCCACTGCGAAAGCTCCGCGTGTACTGGAGCGCAATCGCTTCCTGGTGCAGCTACAACAGCGGCAACGTCAGCTTGCCGGGGCTGCTGCCGAGCCCAGCCGGTTCGACGGCCGCGCGAATTGTGACGGCATCGCTGAGCGTAATTCTGGTCACCGGCACCTACGCGTTTTACTGCTTCTCTGACGTGCGGGCGCCGCACACGACGATTCCGGTTCGCGATTCGGCTGCCGCGAAGAATCTGGTTACTGTGGCCACCGGCGACAACTCCCAGATCGTTCCGGCGCTGCTGATTATCGCCGCCGGCAATGCGGCCTTGTTGGCAACGGCGCTGTTGCTCCCGGTGGCCTTGGTGAGCCCCATTCTGATCGAAGCCAACCGCTGGCGGCGCGAAAGTATCAGCGGGAAAAACTGGCGAACCCTGGTCCACGATATGCAGCACTCGCCGGATGTCACGGAGCGGCGGAGCTACTACATGGGCCGCGTCGTCAAGGACGGCAGCCCGTTGATCGTCCCCCGCGCCGTGTTTCAAGGGCACGCCCACTTTCCAGGTGACAGCGGTTCCGGCAAGACATCGTCCGGCCTGATTCCGTGGATCGAGCAGACGGTAGCCTTCGGCGATTGCAGCCTGATCGTCGTGGATCTGAAGGCCGATACGCTGGAGTTGTTGGCCACACTCACGACCGCCGCCGACTCGTTTCAACAACGCACCGGCCAGCGCATGCCGCTCAAGTATTTCACGAATCAGTCGCACCTCAGCACGTATGCCTTCAATCCCCTGGCCCAGTCGTACTGGAGCGGGTTCGAGCCGTACGTCAAGACCGACTTTTTGAACGGGGCGGCCGGCATTCTCTACGGCAAAGGTTACGGCGAGGGCTGGTACACTTCGGCCAACGCCGCGGTCTCACACCACGTGCTTAAGAACTATCCCGACACAAAATCGTGTCGAGAATTGGCGGAGCGGATCAGGGCCACGTTTGCCTCGCCCAAGAGAAGCGGCTTGCATCCCGCCTTCTACACCGCCGGCGCCCACGTGCAGGAAGTCTTCGATCGGCTCGGTGCCTTCGATCCGCTGAATGTGGCTGCCGACAGTGGGCATCCGGACGAGGTCGTGCAGGCGGCGATCGACCTGACCGACGTCTTTCACCACCCACAGATCCTCTACTTCCACCTGTCGTCGATTGTCGCTTCCGGATCGTCCCCCGAGATTGCGAGGTTCGTGGTGTATTCGCTGTTGTGCGCCGCCAGTCAGACCAAACGTACTCATCCGGTGTTTCTGGTGATCGATGAGTTTCAGCGGATGGTTGCCAAGAACGTCGAATCGCTGCTGCAGCTCGCCCGCAGCCTGGGCATCGGCGTAATCCTGGCCAATCAGAGCATGCAGGATTTAGGCGAACTGATCCCATCGATCGAAGCCAATTGCCGCTATCGCCAATGGTTCTCCGTGTCGTCGCTGGATGACCGCGACCGCCTGCTTAGGTCCGCCGGCGAGACCGTGGAGCGCTTCACGTCACGTTCATGGGGCTCGAATGCCAGTGGTGCCACATCGTCCACGACCATCTCCGAGAAGGTGATGAATCGCCTATCGGTCAACGACATTGCTTTGGCCAGCGACCACCCGATGCAGAGCATCGTTACCATCACGCGCGGCAGCGGCTATTCGCAGTTCGGCGGTCTGCCGGTTATTGTCACGTCGGATTACCACATCAGCACTCAAGAGTACGAGCGACGCAAGGAGTTTGCGTGGCCAGCTTCGACCGCGGGGACTTACATCCCGCGCGAACATCAGCAGGCGGTTCGCCAAAAACCGCGTCTCCCTTCTGCGCCCCTGATCACGACGGAGATCATTCAGCCGCTACCCTTCGCGCGTCCGCCGCCGTTGATTGCGCCAGGCGAAAAGTCGCCAACGAAAAAGTCTCCCAAGAAAGGACGCCAACCGTGAACACGCTGTGGACCCACGCCGAGCTTGAGATTGTCGAAACGCTCACACGCCGCGTCTGTTTGATGTCCGCCAGTCAGCTCGCCGACGTCGATTGGTCGGGCATCGAATCCGTCCAACCGTTGGAGTTGCCCCTGAATCGCTTGTTGGCGGCGGAGCTGCTCCTGCGGACGGTCGTCAATGTGCAACCGCGACTAACGCTCGACAAGCCGCTGGTCGCTTGGCAACCGGGTGCGAACCAGCCGGACCTGCAACGTGCTCGGGCGGCGATCAAGGAGCGTTGGCAACAATCAGCGGAGCCGACCGAGGTGTATTGGGCTTCGCGTCGGGCTGCCAATCTGTTCGGCAGCACGGCTCGCGACCTGCCGGATCTATTCCATCGCGACCACGACCTGCTGTTGTCCGAGGTCTACGTCCTTTATCGGCGCCACCGGCGCGAATGGGCGCAGCGCTGGTTGGGCGAAAACGTTTTTCCCAAGGCTGGCTTTCGCACGAAGGACCCGGATGCGTTTCTGTTTGGCGACGACGGCCGGCCGGCACTCGTGATCGAGTCTTCCGGTCGGTATGGACTCCGGCAGTTGGAGTCTTTTCACGAGCACTGTGTGGCCTTCGAACTTCCCTACGAAATCTGGTGAGGTGATCTATGAAAGTGTCGGCTTCCAAAAAACTGACCGCTGACGACACGGCGATTCTGCGGCACATTGCACGGTATCGGCTCACGGTTGTCGAAGCGCTGGCCCGGCTGCCGGAGTGCCAGCGACATACGGCGGCTGAACTCGCCGCGCGCTTGCAGCGATTGGACCGCGCGGACTTTGTCGCATCGACTTGTCTCCACACGGACAGGCAGTGCTACGAACTCACTCGCAAGGGAGCGATCCGCGTTGGCCATTCGCTGGCTGATCGCGACTCCCATGCACGGCTCTCCGAAGCGACCAAGATTCGCCGATTTGCTGCGCTGAGTTTCTGCTGTCTTACATCGGTCCGACGCCAGCGGCTGACGGCTGCGGAACTTGCCGACCAAGTTGCCGGTCTGAACGGCTCTGAAGCGGATACGCCCTACTATGTCACCCGCGATGAAGCGGCGCCACGCATCGGGTTTTTGCGTGTCGATCTCGGTGGGCACGGCCGTTGGGACCGGATTCTGGCCAAGTGCCAGCAGGATGTGCGCGAGCATGCCGACAATCCGCGCTGGACGCCGTGGATTGGGTCGAACCGCTTCGAGGTGACCTTGGTCACGGCCTTGCCGCAAAAGGCCGAGCGACTCCACCGCGCCCTGAGTCAGCAGGAGCACGCGCCTCCGGTTTCCGTGCGCATCGCGGTGATCCCGGAACTGCTCTACCTGATCGCACCGCCGCCCACATCACCGTAACACCAACTCCCTCACGCAGGGTTTTGCTTCGCTCCTTAGTCCCAGGAGCACGGAAAAACATCGGGACAACGTCGGTTTGTGTTTTCAAGGTTGTCCGTTGCCATTGTGGGCGTACGACGAGCATTCGTTCGGAACGAGCTACGGCTCGCTCCGCATAAATGCACGAAGTCGGTTGCCGACTCAAAGACAGGAGTAAACACGATGACCCACAGGCTGCCGAGAAAACAACGTGCGGATTGGAATCGCCCGTACAGACGGGACTACGAACGAGACAGAGCCATCGAGAAGCTTCGCAACTCGGGACTCGTCTTGGTCGTGGGTTTCGTGGTGCTGGCTCTGGCCTTCGCCAGCGCCTGGACCAAGTAGCGATTCTGCTTGGGTTCCTTCGGGAACCTTGGCCAATAGAAGCAGCGGCCATGAGGGCTGCTGTGTCACAACGCAGGTTCGAGGAGGATTCGGATGAACGCCTCGCACCCACAATAAAGGAAAGGAGCATATGGCTCAAAAACAAAAACCGGTACATGAAATCCGCTTGGGACGCATCCGCGTCACGATCTGGGCGAATCAATCGAATGGCGAAGGGGTGTGGTTCAACACCACCATCATCCGTCACTACAAAGACGGTGAGCAGTGGAAAGAGACCGCGACGTTTCGCCGTGAGGATTTGCCCATCGTGGCGAAGGCTGCGGACATGGCTTACGACTGGATCTGGAAGCAAGAAGTGCCAGCTCAACCGGACGAGTCGAACGAGTAACGGATGACAAACTCGCCGGTCGGATGCAATCCGGCCGGCATTTCATCAAGGAGGATGAAGCCATGTCAGTCATCGAAATGGCTGCGAAGTTCTACACAGGAAAAATCGTGTTCACCCAAGGAGCGTCTTCGAAGTTGACTCAAGATGACGTGCTTGGGGGCCTCACTCGCCATATGTCCGGCGATTGGGGCGAATTGGACGAACATGACTGGCAGGAGAACGACGCCGCGCTGGAGCACGGCTTTCGACTCTTCTCTCAGTACCGCGTGCGCGACGGTGCCAAGTTTTGGATCATCACCGAGCACGATCGGTCCGTCACGACCATCCTGTTGCCGGACGAGTATTAGCAGCATACCGGTTTTACCAAGAGGTTGATCCTCGGTTTTCTGCCGGCTGGTTCGCCAGCCGGTCTTTTTCCCCTGCGTCTCGCCGCGACGATCACAAGCCGCGGAGGGGCGGAGGCCGTTGTGCCGACCCTTGTTTTACAAGGAACACGACAACTTAGGAGAAAGACCATGAATGACATCATCATCAAACAAGCTCACCCCAAAATTCCCAGGGAGTTCTGGGAGGCATTGCTCACCATCCACAACAACTTCTTCGAGCGTGTGCTGACGACCTACTACGAGAGGTCGGACGGCAAACAGTTCGAGCACATTCTGCGTTCATTTCGGACGCTGGATTGCTGGCTCGACCTGGCCAAAGAAGAAGGCTGGTTGGATTGAACAGTACCGGGTGAGACGGGCGTGGAGAGTGACAACTCTCCACGCCTCCTTTTTCTATGCAATCCCACAACCGAACGCCCATATTCATCGCCAGCGAGATGCAAGTCCATGCCCAACACAAATCCCCAGACGCCGCCGCAGAAATCAACGACTCCCAAACCCTACTGCACCGTCGGGGCCGGGCGACTGACGTCGTTCGTGTGGAAATCGGGAGACGAAAACTCCCGCTGGCGCTACCGATTCAATCTATTCCGGCTGGCAGCCAAGGGCGGTCGAGTGTCGCAGCGATTCGCACCGGCAGACCTGATTCACTTCGTCAAGCTAACCCAAGTGCTGGCGGCCACGATTGCCGACGACGGTTGCTTGTCGCCAGTTGATCGCGGCGTCCTCAAGCGCCTCGCCGCCGATCTCGACCAACTGCTGTTGCGAGCAGCCCAGCACCACAGCCCCTCAGCGGAATCCAGCCCATCCTCTGCGCACCCAGTAAACCAAACGGAAGGAAACGACTCATGAAGACGCGACCGATTCACGAAATCCGCCGTGGCCTGATCAAGGTCCGCATCTGGCGAAAACGGACCCGCGAGGGAACGCGGTACACACTGACCGTCACTCGCCTGTTCCGTAACGGCGATCTGTGGAAGGAATCAACGCGGTTTGGCCGCGATGACATCCCAATCATGCGTTTGGCCCTCGACGAAGCGCATACATGGATTTTTCGACAATCGCAACAAACTGTTACGCGACCGCAGCACCGCTAATTCGAGTCGCGCCAGGCTCGCTGGAGGATCGCTTACGCCTTAAACCAGCGACGAATGTACTGAGCAGAAGCATGTCACTCCCCCAAGAATCTCATCCCGGCTCGACACCGCGACTTCTCACGATCAGCGGAGCGGCTGAACTACTCAGTTGCTCGCGGGCTAACGTCTACGGACTGATCGACGCGGGAGATCTGCCCGTGATTACCGTCGGCAAATCACGCGGCTATCGCATCGACGTTCGCGACATTGAGGAGTTCCTGGAGCGACGAAAAGTCTGCAAAGACCGTGCCCAGCCGAAACCACCGGCGCCTCGCCCGCGACTGAAACACATCAAGCTCTAGTCCCGCTAACTCACCGCACGTTTGGCCTGCTCCAGCATATGCACCGGATTCAAGGACAGATGCTGATACACTCTGCTCAACATCGATGGGTCTTCGTGCCCCATCAGAATCGCGACCGTCAGCGGATCGATTCCTTTTTGCAGCGCGTTGGTAGCCCAGGAGTGACGCAGGGCGTACAGCGAGTACCGCGGAGCCAGTTGCGACGTTCGTTTGTAGGTCAGTTTTCGCCGAGCTTCGCAACGAAGTTCAGCGGCGCTTTTAGCAATCGTCTCACCGTTGCGAGTTCGCGTCTGTTTCAGCGTCGGTATAAAAGCCAGGACGTCTTCGTCCGAGACCGTTTCGCCGCGACGTTTCATTTCCGCCTTGCCCATCCGCTGCTGAATTGCCGAAAAACCACAATTCACCGCATCGGTTGTCCAGGGCTTGCCGTCGACGTTGCGAAAGAGTGGCCCCTGCGGGTGTGCCAGCATCAATCGTCTGGTAATGGCAAAGGCCTTGTCGCTCAGGTACACGACGCGCACCAGCCGCTTCATCTTCGACTCCGATTTCGGAATCACCCAGCGGTGGTTCGCCAAATCGACATGCCGCGCCTCGATACGCAGCGACTCTTGCGGCCGGCAGCCGGTCTCCCAGGTGACGAGCATCAAGTCCGACAACGATTCGTTGCGGACGTAGTTCATCAACCGGTCGAATTCAAGCTGCGACACGACCACGTCTTTCCGCTCCGCCGCGGGCACCTCCAAATGGGAAAGTGGATTGTTGTCGAGATAGCCTTGCTTGGTGGCCCACTTCAGGCACCGTTTGACACTTCGCAAATAGTTGCGGCGCGAAGTCACCGAGAATTGGTATTCGTCGATCCAGGTCTCGACGTGAAACGGCCGCACGTCTCCAGCTTTCAGATCCGGGTACTTTCGGACAAAACGTTCCAGCCGGTAGCGATACCACTCGTACGTTTCCGGCGATCGCTGCTTTTGGACCCAGTCCAAAAAAGCGTCTGCAATCGCCGCCAGCGAGTGCGGGGAGACCTTTCGCTCCGGCGGCTGCCGCATGAACTGGTAGAAGCGCTCGTAGGCTTCTGCCTTGTGGGGTCCCAGGTTGTGCTGTTCGCCGTTGATGGTGACGAACCACGCCCGACGAGCCTTACGAAACCACGGTTTAGGACGACGCGCCATTGAAAAACCCTCCAGCTTCGAGTGAAAAAACACACGAGCAAGCCAAAGGGTTTGCTTTCGGGCCTCGGTCAGTTACAGCTGACCGGGGCCTTACTTTTTGCCATCGCAATCAAAATTCCGTGCCGAATTCCGTGCCAAGGCAAGTCTCAATCGTCGTAAGTCCAGTACACCCCAGAGGGCTCGAACCTCTAACCTTCGGTTCCGTAGACCGATGCTCTATCCAATTGAGCTAGGGGTGCTCAACGTTTTTTTAGCAGAGGCTTGTGGAATCCGCAAGGCTGTGCAGCGTTGTAAAGGACACTGTACGATCATTCCCATTGTCGGGACTCGTCGGAATTCTTGTGAATTCCGCTACGACGTCTAAATCAGTCCCGGAATTGGTGTGCCGCTGGTCAGAGCGCGGGAGATTTCGGTGGGGACGCTGTGGTCAAGCCGCAACTCGCCGATGTCCAGCAGCGTGTGCATGATGGTGGCCATCAGGTTGCTGATTGTGAGTGGATCGGACAATGGCTCGCCGGCGTCGCGCGTGGATTGGCCGATCACTTGGCCCATGTTCAGGCCGCCGCCGGAAAGTAGCAGCGGCGTGATATTGCCCCAGTGATCGCGGCCGCCGTTCTTGTTCACTTTAGGCGTGCGGCCCATTTCGCCTGAACAGACCAGCAGAATCTTGTCGCTTAGACCGCGAGACGCGACGTCTTCCAGAAACGCTGAGACCGCGTGATCGAACGGCACGCCCATGTACTGCATGCCCTCTTCGCAGCCGGCATTGTTTTGATCGGCGTGCATGTCCCACACGAAGTTCGTGGTGACAGTGACAAAGCCGCAACCGGCTTCGCACAATCGTCGAGCCAGTAGCAACAACTTGCCGAGCGACTTAGCGTTGTCGACGTATCTGGGATAATTGTTCCACTTGCGGCTGATCTGGTCGGGCCGCACTAACCGGCTGGTGTCGTAGCGCTCGATCAGCCGCGGGTCTTCCTTCGACAAATCGAACGCATCGGCCACGCCGCCTACGATCGTGTCGAAGGCCTGTTGCTGGAAGCGATCGGCTCCTTCGAGCGAACCGTTGGCATCGAGCGACCGGCGGATGCGGTCCAGACTTGCCAGCAGGTTGCGGCGGTCGTCCAGGCGGTCCCGCGGAATCGCAAGTTGCATGTCTTTTTGCAAACTGCCGCCGCCACCGGGAACGAAGGGCGTGTAAGCGCTGCCCAGCGTGCCGGTCGCTTCGAACTTGCCAAATTGCGAAACGGCCGGCATCGTCGACTCGTCCACGGCTCGCGGGAATAGTGCGGCGTTCGTGGGCATACCGTTGTCTGGACGATTCGTGCCCGCGACGCGCGCGTAAATCGATCCCATGTTGGCGTCGAACGTGTCCGGGCACACGATCGGCTTGATGTCGTGATTGCCGTTACCACTGCGATACGATCGAACCACGGAGACCTTGTTCGCCAGCGACGCCAACATCGGAAACGTCCCGCCAAACGTAACACCGGGAATCGTGGTTTCGACTTCACCCGTCGTGCTACGCACGCCATCGGGCGCGGTCATCTTTGGATCGAACGTTTCGACTTGGCTCGGGCCGCCGTGCATGAATAGAAAGATGACCGACTTATCCTTCACCAAATGTCCGGCTTGTGCTGCGGAGGCACGTGCGGCAAGCAGGCCGGGAAGTGTCAGACCTCCGAGTGCCAGCCCGCCGATTCTCAAAAAGTCGCGGCGTGTGGACCGACCGTTTGTGTCGCATAGCGTCAGCATCGCATTTCTCCAACATGGAACCCATCAACGATTACTGATCTTATTGCTTGGCCACCGCGATTGCAATTGGAATTCGGACTTTTTCCACGATAGGAATCCGGCGGCGAGCCGCACTAGGCGAAGAGCTCGCGGATTACGTGGCCGCTGACGTCGGTCAGACGGTAGTCGCGGCCTTGGAAGCGGAAGGTCAGCCGCTGGTGATTCAGCCCCAGCAGATGCAGAATCGTGGCGTGCAGGTCGGGAACCGAGACGGGATTCTCGACGGCGTGGTAGCCGAATTCGTCGGTGGCCCCGTACAGCGTGCCTCCGCGGATTCCGCCGCCGGCCATCCACATGGTGAAGCCGCGGGCGTGGTGGTCGCGGCCTTTGCCGCCTTCGGCCGTGGGCGTGCGGCCGAACTCGCCGCCCCACACGACCAGCGTTGTGTCGAGCAGGCCGCGCTGCTTCAGGTCGGCCAGGAGCGCGGCGACGGGCTGATCGAGGATCGCGCCGTGCCCGTCGTACTGCGGCTTGAGCGATTTGTGCCCGTCC
>JBGTKH010000500.1:0-5349 GCA_041744735.1 Pirellulaceae bacterium
ATTTGTTTTGTCGGGAATGCTGCAATGTTCAAAGTGCGGTTCCAAAATGCACGGGATGACGATCGGCGGAAAGCAGTATTACCTGTGCGGCGGCTACATCCATAAGTCAAAAGCGTTTTGTGACCGCAACAGCGTCAAGCAGACCGAAGTACTCGACCACGTGATAACCGCCATCGAAAGCGAGTACCTGAATCCCGCAATCGTCAAGCGGCTACGTGACGAGTTGCATCGGCAAGTGAAGCAATCGACCAGCAAGGCCGCGGCCGGCGACTTCCAAGCGAAGCTGGCCGGCATCGAAACCAAGCTGGCCAAAGCAAGGCAACGGCTTGTCGAAGTCGATGCCGATATGGTTTCGAATGTTCAAGAGCAGATCCGCGAATTGACGAAACAGCAAGAGCAACTGGACGCCGCGTTGAAAGCCTCTAGGACGCCGGTTAAGCGACTGTTGGACGATGCCGACGCGAAGATTGACGCGGCGATGAAAGCTTTTGCACGGCTACGTGAGACGCTGCTAGAAGCGAATCCGGTGCTGTTGCGGAAGTTCCTACGGGAAGCGGTTTCCAAAGTCGAGTTGACCGTGGGCAAGCAGACCAGCGGCAAGCGTAATTCGTTCACACTGGCCAGCGGTGACATTCACATGCAATCGTTTAACCTGTTTAGCTCTCCCCGTTGAGCTACGCGCCACAATCAGTGAGGTCGGAGGGATTTGAACCCACACCCACCTGGTTAAAAGCCAGGGATGCTGCCGTTACACCACAACCTCAATCGTTGGTTGGGCGTATGCGTTTCCATCGACGTGTGTGCAACATCATTCCACTCCTGTGTTGTTTGCGTTTCAGTGGTAGCCCTGAGAATCGAACTCAGCGCAACCCGGTTATCGGCCGGATCTGGGCCACCAGCCCTCGACTACCCAAGCATTTTCGATTTGCGATTGCCGATTTGCGATTGAGCCCAAATCGAAAATCGGCAATCAAAAATCGAAAATCACACATCAGTGGGCCGGGAGGCGCTCGAATCCTCGTCTCCTGGTTTTCAGCCAAGCGCTAGACCGTCTCAGCTACCGACCCAACGAAAAAAGCCCGGTGTCGTGGTGACACCGGGCTTTGAAAAGCTCGCATCGGATCAAGGGCCGAGTGTCACAAGCGCAAAGGATACGCGGGCAGTGTATTCGCCGGTTGTTCGGCAAATCGCCCTGCACATATCCGCTGGCTATCGAGACTCGACCACAAGATCATCATTTTCGGAATCCTCATTCTCAGCGGCCTCGCTCGGCCGCGGGAAACGCTGTGTTGTTGCTCTGATTAGTTAGACTACGCGACGGAAGAAAGGTTCACGAAAAACTTTCGCCGCGTACGAAGTAGACGCACGAGCAAGCCGATTTATTCCCACGTGATCTCGAAAGCGCTTTGGATTCCTTGCCAAGCCTGACTACCGACGCTCGGGCAACCACGCCGGAGATGCGAGCGACGGGAAGCGACAACGCCCAAGCCCGCGAAACGTGGGCGCAAAATGGTCAGCAGTTGGGCGGCTACGTAGGGCAAATCATGGCGAGCGGAGGCGAAACGGGGAGTGATACGACCGATCAAGTGGATCGGTCCCAAGTCGTTACCCTGCCAAGAAATGAGAAACGCCGGCGAGTCTTGGCGACTGCCGGCGATCAGTACCCCTAGGGGAGTCGAACCCCTGGCGGAATCGTCGGGAAAAGCGTACGAATCGGAAAACGGTGGTGCAGGGGGTGGTGCGATTGAGGGCGACAACGCCCAATTCGATGCCGATCTCGCCACGGTAATTGCTGCTTGGCCGACGCTGGCGGATGACGTGAAAGCCGGTATCGTGGCAATGGTGAAGGCGGCTGGTGGTGACTAAACGGAGGGCCGAAGAAAGAGCGACGGCGGTGACAGCGGGCAGTAGTCGCCGAGGTCGTTCGTCGGCAATCGTCGAAGTGGAACCCGCTGCAAATTCCTTGGGTGCCGCCCCGTCGTGCGGTGTGGAGGCGTGGCGATCGAAAGACCTTGCCGCCGCAAGCCAGTCGCTTCAGATCGGCCGAGTGGACGATTGACGCGCTCGCTCACCGACCTTTGCCGAGTAGGCCGCACGGCCCTGCATCGCGCCGACGAAATGTACGACCACATTTCGCCAATGGTCAAGGAACTGCATGACGCCGGCCAGCCTCTCCAAGCCATCGCCGACGAGTTGAACGAGCAAGGCCACACCACCCGTCGCGGCAAAGCGTGGAATCGAATGCAAGTGTCGCGGGTGTTGAAGCGGGCCGGATAAGTGGGCGCTGCCGCCAAGGCTACGCAACCGCCACCGTAAAGATCACCGATCTTGGCGCTGTCCTTGCTCAAAACCAACGCATCGGCGAATTGGCCACCAGTCAGCGCGCCGCCAGCGGGTTGCGCGAACGCATCCTTTGCGTTCATTTGACCGGTGCTGTCGATGTTCCGCAGAGGCGAAGTACGCACAACTGGGGGGTGGTGGGCGGAGGATTGCGACTAAAGTTGACCGTGATAGACGACAAGTTGGCGGTGATCCGCACGATCGTCCACATCTAGGCGTATCAACTCGCTAGCCGCCGAGCAGCCTGCTGAAAGTACCAAACTGCTCGACCGCGTCCGCCGCGGTGTCGATGCCAGCGGCAAGATGGAGGGCTTAGACGGCTGCGAGCAGCAAGCGATGGAGCTGATCCTGGCCGGTTCGCAAGACGCTCAAGGCCCGCCGCTTGTGCGAAGCCGGTTGCGGGTTTGTCACAGTCAGCTTCGGCGGCTGTGACATGTACGGCAGCATCGTCCGCGGCCTGCAAGCCACGGCCGGGCAAGTCGATCAAGGCGTCTCGGCATTGATCGAGGACTTGGATCAACGCGGCATGTTGAACGACACGCTGGTGGTGATCACGGGCGAGTTCGGCTGCACGCCGCGGATCAACACCAAGGGCGGCCGCGATCACTGGGGCCGGCTGTGCACGCTGGAAGCAAGTCGGTGTCAAAATGTTGTCACCGACCGGGATGGGCGGGCCGCGTGTTGGTGACCGGCTTCGCTGCCTCACAAGACAGTGTCACGAGCCGAGAGTTTTTCCCGGCGACACGTTCACCGGGTTCCTTAAGCACCCAATCGTCGGCGTCCACTCTGTCTATCGCATTTCGGAAGCAGTTTCTCGGTCAGTTGTGAGAGGCTTCAAAGACTCCAAATACAAGTGGCCGTTCTCCTTCAGAAAACCTAACCGCTTTTCTACGTGCTACTTGCTGCCTGCATTGGCACGCCGTACATTCAGAGGAATCTAGCCCACTCGTGGGACCGAATGTTTCCGAGGCTTGGGAGAGGATGGGAACAGGTCGTTCAAATCTTTCGCTCTTGATCTGCAAGTCTCGGAGTATCGAGCATGGCGACCGCCGCAGCACCGGAACAAGGTCAACTCGTCAGCGTGCGGCAACGCCAGTATGTCGTCAGCGAGGTCGTCAAAAGTACGCTGCACGATGGCCCACTCCAAGTCGGTGCAGCGAAGGCGCAACATCTCATCACGTTGGCGTCCGTGGAAGACGACGCTCTCGGTGAGGAACTCCAGGTTGTTTGGGAACTTGAGCCGGGGGCCGAAGTCATCGAGAAGGTGGCGCTGCCAGAACCAACCGGCTTCGATCCGCCTGAGCGACTCGATGCCTTCCTCGATGCCGTGCGTTGGGGAGCCGCATCGACTGCCGACCGTCGCTCGATCCAATCGCCATTTCGCTCCGGCATCGACATCGAAGATTACCAACTCGATCCGGTCGTGCGGGCGATTCAGATGCCGAGGGTCAACTTGCTGATTGCCGACGACGTGGGCCTTGGAAAGACCATCGAAGCGGGCATGGTGATCTCGGAACTCACGATCCGCCATCGTGCGAGGCGTGTGCTCGTCGTCTGCCCGGCCGCTTTGCAGGTGCAGTGGATGGAGCAGATGCGGGACAAGTTCGGCCTCGAATTCCGCATTGTCGATAGCACGCGGATGAAGGAGCTTCGCAGGCGGCGTGGCATTCACGTCAACCCGTGGACACACTTTCCTCGGCTCATCACTTCCATCGACTTCCTCAAGCGGGAACGACCACTGCGGCTGTTCAAGGAAACGCTTCCTGCCGAGGGTGAGTCAATCTACCCACGCCGCTATGACATCCTGGTTCTCGACGAGGCACACAACTGCGCTCCATCGGGCCGAGGAAAGTACGCCACCGACTCGCTGCGCACCGACGCGATTCGCACGCTCGCCCCGCACTTTGAACACAAGCTGTTCCTGACGGCCACGCCGCACAACGGATACCCGGAGAGTTTCACGGCGCTGCTCGAACTGCTCGACAATCAGCGCTTCGCCCGTGGCACGCCAACCGGCTCGCCGCAATTCGACAAGCAACTCAAAGCTGTCATGGTGCGGCGTCTCAAGTCCGAGTTGGAAAAGAATTGGGACGGCACGCCACGATTCGCCAAACGTGTCGTTGAGCCGTTGGAGGTCGCTTACCCGCAGAAGGAAAAAGACATTCATGCAGCGCTGCGGGAATACACAGCACTGCGAGGCAAGCGGGCGGCTGACAACGCCGAGAAGTTCGCCACAGACTTCGTTCTCAAGACCTTGAAGAAGCGGCTTTTCTCCAGCCCCGCCGCTTTTGCCATCACGCTTGCTCAGCACGAGAAATCGCTGGCGACGGCGAAGAAGCGCAGAGCCGCCAAACCTTCCTACGGCATCCTCCAGCGCCAAATCGACCGGGTGGACGAAGAATATTCCGTCGATGACGAAGCCGAGGAAGCGACCAACGATGCCGTCGATGCGGCCAGTTTGCTCTTCCAAGAGCCGACTGAAGAGGAACGAACGCTGCTCAGAGACATGAAGTCATGGGCGGAAACCGCCAAAGCTCAACTCGATGCCAAGGCCAAAGAACTTATCCGCTGGCTACACGTCCGCATCAAGCCGGGCGGCAAATGGGCTAGCGAGCGGGTCATCATCTTCACCGAGTACAAGGCCACTCAAAACTGGCTGCTCGAAGTTCTTGCTGCGGAACAATTCACGGGCGGCGACCGCCTGCTGACGATGTACGGCGGCATGGAAACGGATAAACGGGAAAAAGTCAAAGCCGCTTTCCAGACCTCGCCTGACAAGAGCCCCGTGCGAATCCTGCTGGCGACCGATGCGGCATCCGAAGGCATCGACCTGCAAAACTTCTGCAACAACTTGATCCACTACGAGATTCCGTGGAACCCGAACCGCATGGAGCAGCGCAACGGGCGCATCGACCGCCACGGACAGAAGAATCCCGAAGTCCGCATCTTCCACTTCGTCGGTAAGGGCTATCTCGACCGAGAGCGCCGCTTGGCAGAAACCAATGTCGG
>JBGTKH010000501.1:0-21520 GCA_041744735.1 Pirellulaceae bacterium
TGGAACTCATGGATTCTGGGCGCAGGCAAGTCAAAAGAAATCGAAAGTTGCGGCGGTGGCCAAATTCTGGTGCGGTGTTCAATCGACCTTGACATCATCGTCTAACCCAAGTTCCTTGAGGCCGGCCCGCGTTTCTTGGGCATTGGTCTGGGCTTGGTCCTTTTCCAACGAGACCTTGAAGGCAACTTCCAGGTTGAGGTCAGGCTGCGACGCAAATCGCGTCAGCACCTTCGTGTAAAAGTTCATCCATTTTTGCGGCGGGATGGTGCCTCGCCACTGGATTGTTCGCTTGCCGGAATCACGATCTTTGTTGTCGCGGTGGTCTTTATCGTCCTTTTCCGCAGCAGATCGGATACGAATTTCGACAATGGTTTCAAGGCCAGCGGCTTGGACTTTGACGGCGTGCAGGCCGCCCGTTTCGCCGGCGGTGAACAAGCCAGCGTTGGAAACGGCGCCGCCGGTGGCCGACCACGTGACAGCAGGCGTCGGGAACGACTGGCCGTACTGATCGAGCGACGTGCAACCGAACGCCGCCTGTTCGCCAACGGCTAGGCTCACGTGGTCAGGGCGGATGATGAGTTGAGCAAGCCGCGGCGGCTCGCGAAGCTCCCGGGCTGCCTCGGCTTTCAGGATGTAAACGTCGTCCAAAATCTCAACCTCGGCGTCGAACAGACCTTCCTTCAGCTTCTCCAATTTCAGACGACCCGCGGCGTCTTTGGTCGCGTAGCCGATTAGCCCTTGGGAAACGCCGGCGGCGATCATGCGTTTGATCGCGTCTGGATTGAGCAAGCGAGGCAAGAGCGGCGACGAGTAGAACGCATCGCGCACCGCCTTCGTGGACCATTCGTTCAGCGACGCCGGCCAGTAGCCCGCCAGCTTGCGTGCCGGGACCGAATCGACGACTTCGTCCAGCCCGCCGCTGCTACCGAGTCGCTGGAGGTACACCTCAACGAGACTCCCCGCCGCGCTGGATGTGATGTTGCCGAGCGGGATGTGGCGCAGTTTGTTGTCTTTGCCTAGTAGATAGAGATGTTGATACGCGCGAAAGATCGCCTCGTCGAGGTCGCGTTGGGCGTTTTTGAGATTGCGTTTGAGCAGATTCTGTTGCCCTTCGTCGATCCGCTTCTTCGTCTCTTCGTCATCGTCGATGTCTTCCCAGGCCAAGACTTCGCGAGCCTTGTCAAAAATGTTCTCGTTCGGATCGGGAACGGCGAAGATGAGCGCGGACTTGAAGGTCCGGCCCTTCCCCTTGACTCCGCATTCCCGGACGATGGTCTCCATAAGTTCCAGCGTGGCTCGCTCCTGTGCCGGATGCTCAAGGCTCATCGCCACCAGCGTAATGCGCGGCACTTCTTTGACGTCGTTGCTCCGCTTCGGGAAGAATTCCCGCTCGATGAATTTGCAGGTGTCGGTCGAATTCTTGCGGAACAGTTCTTCCGTGCGTTGGCGAATGCGATCCTCGATCGGCTTCGGTTGCACACCGCCTCGGCGATTGACCAGCACCTGGTTCAAGTTCGGCGACAGCCCGAAGCGATACCTGTTCCGCTCCCACTGAAGATAGAAGCACGTGCCAGCCAGCCCCTCCAGCACGGTGTCAACGTCCGCCGTGTTGACATCGGGACCGCAGACGTCGGTCTTGATTTCTGGAAGCGAAGCCTCGGCGCGGGATTGACTTTGGCCACCGTTCGATTCGAAGAAGATCGTCGTTGCCACTTTTCGATGAAGCTGAGCCTTCTTGATGGCGTCGGTGGCTTCCCTATCGAGCCGCACACTGTGTGACTCGCTCGTTTTGCCGGCGATGTCCGCCGTCACCGGAATTTCCAGGTCCGATGAGCCAAGTTGCTCGAACAGTGCCGCCCGGAACATCGAATTGTCCAACGGTGCCAGGCCCAACGTAATCAGCGGTTCCTGCGTGTTCTTGCGATGTTCGTCCTGATAGTTGTGCGCCACCCACAGTGCGAGCAGCCGCAGCACGCCACGAGTCCGTTGGAACCGTGGCAGGCTTTGCCACTTCCGTTCGAAGAGTGAAATCACCGACGGGTGAAACGGGTAGCACGCCTTGAACTGCTCGTAGACCGCATCCCGGTCGACGCCCGCGAGTTCTTGAGCGTGGTCCGCCGCCCACTCGGCGTAGGCCGAGACCGTGGCTTTGGCGTCGTTGGTTAGACCATCCCACTCGAACAGCCGCCGACGGATGATCTCCTGCATTTCGCGGTCGGCCGACATCAGCACCGCCTTGCCAAGGCGATCGCACAGTTTCTTGATGGAGTCGTGGTCGCGCTGATCGTCGGGGTTCATCTCCAAGTCCGAGCGCGGAATCGAAACGCACAGGACGAGATTGTTTCGCGCCCGCGCCTCTTCGCACAGGTTCTGGAGGAAGTTGAAAAACTGGTCACGCATTCCCAGTTTGCGACCACTGCTGATGTAGTTCAGCAACTCGTCCATCAGGATCAGCGTCGGCCCGGCGGGCAGCATTTCGCGGATGACATCGCCGGCAGGTGAAATCCCCTGAGCATCATGTTGGGCGACTTTGGCGAATGCCTCTTCCCTGCCAAGCTGCCAAGCAATTTCGCCCCACGGAGTTTTGCGGTCGGGCTCGCCATTGCCTTTGCGCCCGGCTATGGCATCGAATTCGGTACCCACGAAGACCGCCGTCGCGGCCTTGGGGACCGTATCAACCTGCGCCCTTTTCAGGATCGTGTCCACGCCTTTCCATGTTTTGGCGGCGTCGCCATGTCGCGCCAAGTGGAACACAGTTGTCAGCGAGTGCGTCTTGCCGCCGCCGAACTGCGTGGACATGTTGAACACGGCCGACGTCTCGACCTGAATCCCCGACAGCCGCCGCACCACTTGCGACGCCAGATCCAGCAGGCTGCCGGTCAAGTAAGTTCGCTCAAAGAACCGGGAGGGAACGGAGTAGTCCTTGGAAACCGTGTCGCGTCCCGTGCGGATGTGATCCAGGTGAACTGCAAACTCGGACGCATCCAGCGGACGATTGCCGCGCAAGTCTTCTCGCGGCGTGACGACTTGATACCACGGTTTCAACTTGGCCATGTATTGACTTTCTAAGCGCCCCGCTTGCCCGAGAGCAGCCGGACACTGCGCGTGGTTCGGGGTTTTAGCTTTCGCGAATCCGAACACCATTCTCTTGAACGATCCATAAACAACCCGCCAACTTTTCGGTGGCAAGCAACGGAACGACCGACGAGAACACCCGCATGATGGCCGCTTTACCCTGCAATACGGTGCGCAGCACAATAATTCCTGCATATTCGTTAGGCGGAAATGCGCGGATATCCGCAAAATCCTTGTCGGAGGTGACAATTGCCCGACTTTCCGCCTGACATGCCGCCGCCACCACTGTATCGATCGAGCCGACCATGCCTTGTTCAACCACGCTGGTAGCGTCGTGTCCCGCGTCGCGAAGCGCCGCCAGCACGTCGTGCGGCAGGTTCTCGTCCACTTTGAACAGCATTAGGCGGCCTCAATCGGCAACGCAACAATGCGGTCCGAGGCGAGCGAGGCGGCGTAATGGAGAGCGGCCCGTACATCCTCCACAGAAACACTGGGATAACTCGCCACAATGCTTTCCGGAGTTTCCCCCTCGGCGAGATTATCGAGTATTACCGAAACCATCACTCGAGTTCCCTTAATACATACCTTTCCGTGACAGACCAGCGGATCAACAGAGATTCGTTCTTGCCAAGTCATAGTCATGCTCCTTTCTGATTCATTTTACACTACAGCCCAAGTCCCTTTTTGCGAGCCAGCACGCCTTCTACCCAGCGGCGTTCTTCGGTGCCGGCGGGGTAGAGTTTGTTGAGGTTGTCGGCCAGTTTCCAAAAACGGGCGTCTTTGCCGATGCCGTCTTCTACCAGGAAGCGCTTCAGCAGTTCGCCGCGGTTGGCGGCGAACAGGATCATCGTTTGATGCACGCGGTCCAGCACCGTGCTGCCCGGCGATGGGCCTTTGAGTTCGCTCCAGCCGGCTTCGGATGCTTCGGCCTCGTCGAGTTCGCCGAACAGCGATTTCTGCTGGGCCTTCTTCTTGCGTCCTGTGCCGGTCGTCGCGGCGTGCGAGTCCTTGCCGAACAAGTACCGCGTCCGTTCGCTGACGGGAAGCAGGCGGGCTTTGTCCCCTTTGATCTCGACCAACGAGGCGCACTGTTCCAGATGCACGCCCAGTCCCTGTGCGATCTTGCGAGCGGCGTCGTACTCCAAGGTAAAACCTTTTAACGCAGAGGGCGCGGAGGATCGCAGAGAAGACTCTTCATCCCCATCTTGCTCTTCTTCCTCTGCGCTCTCTGCGTCCTCTGCGTTTAGACTCTTCTTCCCATTGCTGGCCCCTCCGATCGTCCACAGCCACATGGCCGTCAGCCGCGCGTCGGGCTCCAACCCAGCGGCATCGGCGTCTTGGAAGATCAGGGCGAGGGCTTCGGTCGAGACGGCGGCCCAGACGAATTCAAGGTACTCGCGGAGCGTGGCGGTTTCGCCGTTGGCTTTTTCGACGCGGCGGTAGCGGCTGAAGATCTCCAGCGCCGGCCCGAGACAGGCGAAGATCGCATCCGCCCCGACGACCCCTTCGGCCGCCAGTCGCGGCATCCACTCATGAATCCGCTTCGGCAACTCGCCCAGCACATCCCGCCACTCGCCGACCGCCTCCGTCACCGCCCCGCTCGCATCCTCACGCGGACGGCAGACAATGTGAATCGAGGATTGGAGTGAGGCTGAGCCATCGGCTTGTGTTCTCGTTTGAAGCTCAGTGTCGATAGGCCACGACCCAGTGACAATCCATCCGGAGTCAATCACTGCACCAAGAATTGCTTCCCAAGACACCGTGTTGCTGTCAGCGAATACCACAACTCCGATGCCGTCCGGTGCCAGCGCACAGCGGGCGGATTCGAGAGCCTTCACCATCTCGGCACGGTAGAAAGCCGGTGTCTTCGCTGCCCCATCACGGCCCAAATTTGCATTCGTGACAATGATTTCATCTTCTTGCTCTACAAGCCCGAACGAATGGAGTTCTGGGTGTAAAGCCTTGAAGAACTCCCGCTCCCAAACGAAAAAGAAATTCGATAGGTCGGAATACGGAATCGCGGCGAAATACGGTGGATCGGTGAAAATCGCACTTGCCGCGTCATTTGGGACGATTTGATCTTGTGCCCGCGCACGAACAACGGTTGCGGGATGATCCAAGCAGTCGTTGGCCGCGATGATTTTTAGAAGCCAATCCACCGCGCCATTCCAATTCGCGGGTCCGTCACCTATTGGGTTGGACTCAGCGAAGTCCCATACAACTTGCAGAGCTTGTTTCCCGAATGCGCCCTCAATTGTGGAACGTGTGGCGTGCCAACGAGAGAGCGAACAGTTTTGAAAAATGAACCTGCTCGCCGCGCAGTGAAGTACCGAAAGAACAGCCGTTCGAAACCCTACTTCACAGCAATTGTGCGGTATCGTGAGCAACGTTTTTTGCAATGAGCGAATGGCAAGTGCTTGGCGCTCGGTGTAAAGATGGCCGAATTGCGTAATCCCGATCCGTGTCACCGCACTCAGACCTCGGGTGTTTTTGTACGGTCGTGTCTCGTTTATCTTGTCTTGTGGAAGGCTGAAAGCTGCGGCGGCACGCTTGGCACTTTCCACGGCAGATTCGTCTGCCTTGTTCGGGCGGCGGAAATAACGCCCACTCTTGGATTGAACGCAAACGGCGATCAGTTTGGCGCGGGTTGCTCCGCCGTTCTGACTCTGCAATTGAGCACGCACAGCCTTTGCTGGAGTCGTGTAGCCGCACGCGGCCCTTGGGCAATTCACGCTGCCACCCGCAACTGAGGGTCGCGACTTGGACGTTTCACCTTCGCGCACCTCCACGGCGATTTGGTTTTCGGTCTGAGAACCCCACGCGAAGTGCCATTTTCGACCGTCACGAGTGATCTGCATGTTACGAATCAGCGGGACTTCCGCGCCGCAGGCCGGACCCTCACAGCGAATCGTCCGCGCCCACAAGTACGCGATCGGCGTCGCGCCGTCCGGGTCTTTCGGATAGAACTCCGCCAGTTCCTTTTCCGCTTCTTGCTTGATCCACGCGCCCCACTTCCGCACTTCCTCGGCCAGCCGCTTTCCATACTTGGGAATGTATTCCAGCACGACCTTGTTCAGCAGCACCGGCACCGGATTCAGATCGCTGGCAAACGCATCCGCCCCGACCCGCAACGCCTCCAACGGAATCGACCCGCCGCCGCAGAACGGATCGACCACCAGCGGACGCGGGAGCGTCGAGAGTTGAGCGTCTAGGGTCGAGAGCCAGTCCGCGTCGCTCGTAGCCAATGTCGCCAGACTTTGGGCCGGTGGGGCGAAGTGTCGCGTGTCACCCAATCTCTGGCGAGATTGGCTACTTTCGGGCAGCCGATAATCTGCGTCGCTCAACGCCGCGTGCGCCACACCGGTAAGCCGCCGCGCAGTCTCCAGATACGCGGGGACCGTGCTGTTGTCCCAATTGGAAAAATCGGCGATGAAATCCAACAAGCAGAACCGCAGGATCGGCATGTCGGCCGCCTGGTCGGGCGAGAGCGTGAGCGTGCCCGCCGCCCGTGCTTCCCACCGGCCGCGCGATTCGTGCGAGAGCGTTTTCTGCAGTTGATGTCCCTCGTCGTTGATCCGCTCCGGATTCACTCGCCTGGCAAACGCCGTCAGCACCACCACCGCCGCTTCTCGAAACGCCCGCGGACACAATTCATCCGCCGGATCAGGCCACAGCGCCGCACAAATCACCGCCCGGCAAGCCGCCAACGGCCGCCGCGCCCACCAGATGTGCAGCGTCGAAATATGCCCATGCCGAATCGATTTCTCCCGCCGCGCATGCGCCGAAATGCGGGCAATCGGGAGGTCAACTTCGATCAGGCGTTTGGGGTATCGTTGATTCATGCCGAACGTAGGGGTTTTCGGTCAAAACGGTCGGTTTTGAAAATGACGAAACTCGTAAGTGTACACACAGTAAGGCATTGCGTTATTGGAAGTCTTCATTTGCTTGAGAGGTTTGAAAATGAGATTTGCCTACGAGGTTTGAAAACTAGTTTTTGCTTACGAGGCTTGCAAACAAGTCGAGATCAAAGTTCACATCTGGTTTTCGGTACCGACGCTGCCTCTTGGCCGATTCTGGGTTGGCGACGATCAGTAGCCCCAGATCGACCCATTCTTTCAACTGGCGGGATGCTCGAATGCGGTCGTCGGTGCCGAGAATTTCGCGCACCTCGGCGTTGCTGATCGAACCGTTTTCGTCCAAGTAATGGCTTACCTGTTGCCAAACGGTTGGCTGGTTTTGGTTTCGCAGATGAACAACGACAGCTTCTCGTTCGATCCGCGGCCGGGTGAGGAATTGGGGCGGATAAAGCCCGGCTTCGTGCATGGTGCCAAACATCATCTTGACGCCTTCGTGGGCGTCCAAGTTCGGCGGGTCGGGAAACTCGCGAAGATGCTGGACGATCAACGGATTTCGGTTGTGCCGCACGGTCTGAATATTGGCCACAGTCACCGTGCCCGGTAGCAAGCCCGGTGACTCGACTTCGATCCGATCGGAGAAGATGCGGATCATCACATCGGCTGTCAGTCGGTAATCGCGATGGATGACGGCGTTGGTGATGGCCTCGGCGATCACACGCACCGGATAACGCTGCACGATCTCGAAGCCGAACGGACCGTACTGAACTTTTTCGGCCAATTCGTTGATGACGGCTTGTTTGGTGTCGGTGATCTGGCGGATCAACGGGCCGCCCACAGTGACCGGTTTACGAACTAAATTCGTGTTCGGGTCGGTGCCGGTTTCCGTACCGCGATAGTGAAAAATGCGAATCGCCGTCTTGGCAGCCATCACACCGGACGGGTCCTCGGCAAACAGAAGCACAGCGGCCCGCGTGGGGCGCAACTTGTCATGCTCGTCCCGCCTAGCCAACCCCACGTGAAACATGGCTTCGCCGATCGGCCGCGTGAACTTGCGCTGTCGCGCGTAAGCTCGCCAGTAGTCCGTGTCGAGAAGTTCAAAGTCAACATTTTCCAATTGCGTCTCGGCCGAGACCACGCCGCGTGCATGGCAAAGGTCAGTTATCTCAGCGGCCGTCAATTGCTTGTTGCCCTTTGTCAGGCGAACGAAAGTACCGTCGTCGACGATACTGTGGACACGGCCGCTCCGCTGCACCTTCAGCAGAATCATTGAGCCGTGAGAACCGTCCCGCAGCGTGCAGCCGATTTCTTTGTGAGTGACCGGCAACTGGTCGGGTTCGGTGATGCGCGAACGCAGCTTTCGTTGCAACTCGTCCCAATTCATCGGATGCGTCTGGATGCCGTAAACGCGATCGCGGCCGGTTGCCTTGTCGGGGTCTTCAATTCCCAATACGAGTACGCCACCATCGCTGTTGGCAAACGCCACAACCGATTCCAGCAATCGATCAACTCGACCGATGCGTTTGCATTCAAAGGTCAGCGTTTCTGGCCGTGCCAGCAAACTATCTACGAAAGCATCGTCGATGTTGGGCGGGCCGGCAGTCATTTCTCGATCACCGTATTTACTCACGTCGATTTCTTCCGTGCTCGCGGAGTCCGCCGGCCATTTTTAGCTAGCTGCACATCATCTGGTGAAATCAACGTCGGGCGTCCGTCCTGCCAAACCACCAATGGTTGCCCCGCTTTTTTGTGAGCCTCGACGGCGTCCATCGCCGCTTGATTGAGTGCCGCGTCGATGTTTCGGACAGAAACATCTGCCTTGCGGGTCGTGCGCAGATTCTTTCTCTTCATGGGGCATGTTTCTGTTGAAGGGATTGCCAAACAGTTTTTAATGTAACTTATTCAGCCATGCGGTTGGTTCCCCGACACGATGACTTGCGGGCCGACTTGATAGTGTTCCACCGCCATCACCGGTTGCCAGCCGAGGCGAGCAGGATTCTGTACCGTGTGTAGTTGCGGCGTACCGGCGCAGTTGAAGGCGACGTACAGCCAATAGTCGTTCTTGAGCCTTTCGGCCGTGCGGTACTCGTTCTGACTCAAAGCGACCACGCCGACACCCGCGCGGCCTTTGACTTCGATGAACCGGACCTCGACGAACGTCTTGGGGTCTTCCGGGTGCGGACGGCGGCTGATGAGATCGAAGCCGCGATTCTCGGATTCGACGCTCTCTACAACCCAACCGCGCGCCTCTTCGTGCGCGATGGCCAATCGCACGGCGATCTGCTAGACCTCGTCGTCACGGACCATTGTAGCCAGTTGCGGGCTGGTGCGCTCGGGATGCGGCACGACCCAGGCCCGGCCGAGGTGCGTGATCTCCGCCACGGCGCAGTGCCGTTCCAGCGACAACTCTTGCAGGCGGGAGTCCCGGCGATTGTTCAGTTTGTCGAGATGCTCGTCGGCCTGAGCGATGTTGCCTTCCAACCCTGGCACGTGCTGCCCTTCGATGCGCCGCGTTTCGAGTTCCGCGAACTGAAGCTGCTGGCGGTCGATCAGCGAGTCGAGGCTGAGCTTGACGTGCCGCGTGATGCGATCGACTTCCTGCTCGCGCGTAATCGACTCACGTCGGACCCAGGGTTCCAGCGCTTTCTGAAACAGAAACAACTCGACTTGGCCGCGATCGGGGACGGGATTGTCTGGGGCCGGCGTGCCGGGTGGAGCGGGCGTGATTTCGTGCAAGATCGTCGGCTCGTGGAGCAGCATGTCGCCGGTCGCCGTGGACTCGACGACGAACAACCGCCGGTGCAGCGTTTGGCTCCGGCCGTCCTTGATCGAGGCGGCGAAGACGTCCAGCAACGCGGGTTGGCTGCGGTGGAGATCGAAAAACACGGCACCGCGGCGCAGGGAGTCTTCGGTCCGGGTCTGAATGTCCTTGCGGACGGATTCGAACAACGGGTGTCCGGGCGTGATCCACTCCAGCGTTGGGTCGCTTGCTAACAGCGTCTTATCGAAGACGATCTTGCCGTACTCCCGCCCCAGCCGACCGTAGCGGCTTTCCTGTTGGTCGCCGATCTGGAGCAAGTGCCGCGGTACTTTGCCGATGCGATAGACGGAGCATTTCGACGTCGTTGGGGTCTTACCGTCGAGCGGTTTGGGATGCAGGCCGGCTTCCGGCGCGGCGACGGTGAAGAATTGTTCGATCACCTCGGGGACAAGCCGGCGTTCCTTGGCCTCGGCCGATTTGCCGATGATCGCCGAGAGATTCAACTCCTTCTTCGCCAGTCCTTCCAGCGCGGAGTCCGTGATTTCGCGGAACCGCTGCGGGCTGACGTCGCGGACGATGCGGTCCTCGATTTGATGCACGCTGGTTTGGCGGGCGTACATTTCGCGGAACAGCTTTTCGAGCAGGTTGGAGGGAAAGATGTCGCCAACGACGTCGAACACCTGATCGCTGCCCAGGTCCTCGCGAATCTCCTTGAGCCGCTCGATGAGCGTTTGCAGCACGCGGCCTTCGCGCGTGTTCTGCGCCACAAAGTTGAAGACGAGGCAATTCTTTTCCTGGCCGTAGCGATGAATTCGACCGACGCGTTGTTCAAGCCGCATGGGGTTCCAGGGGATATCGAAGTTGATCATCAACCAGCAGAATTGCAGGTTGATGCCTTCGCCCGCGGCCTCGGTTGCGACCAGCACCTGTGCCGACTCGCGAAATTCGCGTTCGGCGTAAATGCGACTGCCCGGCGTGTCGCGGTCGCCGATCTTCATTCCGCCGTGAATTTGCGTCAGCGTCAGTCCCCATTCACGCAGCTTGCCGAGCGGGCGTTCGTCGCGACCGTCCGCGGCGAGGAAGTCGAGCGTGTCCTTGTGCTCGGTGAAGATCAGCAGCTTCATCTTCGGATTGTCGAAGATGCCTTCCTCCCGCAGGATCGACTTTAGCTTTTGCAATTTCGTCTGTATGTCACGGGCTTCCAGCGTCTGGGCCTGCTCGATGAGCTGCGTGAGCCGGCCGATCTCGGCACGGAGCGTTGCGGGATCGACAGACAGGACTTCGTCTTCCAGGCGTTCAATGATTTGCTGGCGTTCCTCTTCCGTCAGATCGTCGAAGTCGTCGGGCAGCTTCCGTTCGATCTGCTCCTGACGATAGGCTTCGGGGTCGTCGAGGATTTTCTCGCGCCGTGCCCGCATACGTTCCAGGCTTCTGCGGACCGCGTAGATCGACGACGCCATGCGACGCTGCAACATGGCCATCGTGAAACCGACGGCGCGGGCGCGGGCCGACTCCTGTCCGGCGGCGGCGATCGATTGGTCTTCGACGTAGCGCGTTAGTTCGTCGTAGAACTCCAGTTCCTCGCCGTCGAGGTCGAAGGCCGCGGTGCGGACCTCGCGCTTCGTGAACAGCTTGTGGACTTCGCCGGTGTCCGGAGACGGAAACGTCACCAGGGCTTCCTTCGTGCGCCGCAGATAGAACGGCGCCTCGTGTTCGCGCAGGGCGTGCTGAAGGCTTTGGATACTGCCATAGACGTCGGGATCGAGCAGAGCGAGAAACCGCCGAAAGTGATCGGGATCGCCCTTGTGCGGCGTGGCGGTCATCAGCAGGTAATGGTCGGTCATCTTCGAAAGCGCCTCGCCCAGTTTGTAGGCGTAGGTTTTCTTGTCGTCGGCCGGGGCGCTCATCTTGTGGGCTTCGTCGACGATGATCAAATCCCAACGCGATCGCAGCAGGCTTTCGCGGGCGTCCTCGACGATCGACACCCACGAGATCGACGTGATGACTTGATCGCGTTCTTGCCAGGGGTTCTGACCGTAATTCGCACGCAGCACGTCGCCACGAATGACGTCAAACTTCTCGCGGAACTTGTCGGCGAGTTCCCGTTGCCATTGAAAGGTCAGGTTCGCCGGCGTGACGATCAGCACGCGCCGCACCAAGCCGCGGGCCTTAAGTTCCTTGAGCAGCAAACCGGCCATGATCGTCTTGCCGGATCCCGGGTCGTCTGCCAACAAAAACCGAATACGGGGCAGCTTGAGAAAGTAGCCATACACCGCTTCGAGCTGATGCGGCAACGGATCGACGCGGGCGATCGACAGTGAAAAGAACGGGTCGTATTCGTAGGCCAGTCCCAACCGATGTGCTTCCACGCCCAGGCGGAACAGGCGAGCGTCGCCATCAAACGGCTCGGTGTCAGCAGAGATTTCAAGCTGGCCAATTTGTTCCGGGCTAAGTACCGGATCATAAGTCAGCCCGCTGCTTAGCCCGCGGCCGACAACCTTCAGCGAGGCACCAAAGGGGATAACGGCCAGCACTTCGACCGGTTCGGGCAGTGTGGGGCCGCGGACGGTGTTACCGGGCTTCACTATGTTTGTTGTTGCTTTCACACACTCCTCGGGCTGCGAATGTCGTGCGTACATGACCAAGCCTTCATCGAAGTGCTCAAGCTGTCAGAGTAACACAGCGGTGGGGTAACGAAAAGCACCGTGGAACGGCTTACACGGCAAGTGTGAGAGACATTGATCTTAGATCGACGTTCATGAACTGCGCACCGTGATACACTCGCCGCGTGCGTTCCCTGCGGATCGACGGCGAAACCGACGATGCGTTTCGCGTTCGTGCGATGCGCGCGGCCAAAGTTGCTCGCGCGCTCGTTGACGCCTGCCTGGCAAACGAGGATATCCAGGCAATGATTGCCGATCCAGCGATTCCTTTTAGTTTGGAAAGCATGCGGCAATCGCCGGTCGTGCGCATCGAATACGAGCCGGCGGTTGCGATCGGTGGCATCGGCGAATGTCTGCGCGTGACACGATCGAAGAACTGGGCCGTACGTACTGCCGCTCGAGCTCGATGACCCGGTCGATCCGTACCGCATTTTGTACGTCGATCGCGAGAGCAGTCTCTATAACCGGTTGATTTGGCTAGCCTAGCCGAGTCCGCCGCTGGCAACGGTTAAGCAGACTGCTTGGTTTCTCTCGTCAGCGTCTACCCAGCTTGTGAAATCCGCGCCGGTTGGAAAACCGGTTCAGGCCGCAAAGTTTCCTTAATGTGGCAGGGGGCGGGCGACGAAGTAATGTTCGATGCGCGGCGGTCGCGCTGCGCGGATGCAGGCGTGCTGGCTTGCAGTGCCTGCAGGCGGAACGGGCCAACGACGAAAGGCGACGATGTCCACGGGTGCTCACATTTCGGCCAACGGCAATCAGCGGCGCGGCGTCGGGGAGGCAGTGTACGCGTGGGTGGCCGATTGGGGCGCGGTTGTTTTGGACGGCGTGTCGGCAGTCGGCGACATGACGCTGTTTACACTGCGTACGATCTCCTGGTTGACCACTCGCTGGCCGCGCCGTGAAACGCTGCTGCCGAACTTTTATCAGGTGGGAGTGCTCAGTCTGCCCGTGGTGGCGCTGACCGGCACGTTCATCGGCATGGTGCTGTCGGTGCAGAGCTTCTTCCAATTTCAATCGCTGGGGCTTGAGACGCGGTTGGGCGCGGTGATCAACATGTCGCTGGTTCGCGAACTGGGACCGGTGCTGGCGGCGACGATGTTGGCGGGCCGCGTGGGCGGCGCGATGGCGGCGGAATTGGGCACGATGCGGGTGACCGAACAAATCGATGCGTTGGATAGCATGGGGGCTAATCCGATCCACTACTTGGTGGTACCGCGGTTTTTGGCATGTCTGTTTCTGATCCCGGCGCTGACCATCATGGCGGACTTCATGGGCGTCGTGGGCGGTTACGCTTACAGCGTCGTGATCTTAGGCATCGACAAACATCACTACTGGTACAATTCAGAACAGTTCGTGGGCAGTTACGATTTGTTTGTGGGCGTGTTCAAGAGTTTGTTTTTCGGCGCTGCCATCGCGGTGATCAGTTGCTATCGCGGTTTTAATTGCTTGCCCGGGGCCGAGGGTGTGGGGCGAGCGGCGACGGCGGCGTTTGTGTATTCGTTTGTGATGATTCTGGCGCTGGACCTGTTCATGGGGATTGCGCTGGACGCAATCTACTTCACGTTCTGGCCCGGTGGAGCGAAGTTGCTTTAAGATGAGCCAACGATCGACCGCGAATTCGTCGGATCGGCTGCTGCTGGAAGTAAGCGGCTTAAGCGTTTCGTTTGGACGCCAGCCGGTGCTGCGCGACATCCAATTGTCGGTGCCGCGCGGCCAGACAGTGGCGATCATCGGCGAAAGCGGCTGTGGCAAAACGGTGCTCCTGAAGACGCTGATCGGTTTGATCAAGCCGACTATCGGAGAGGTCTACTTCGATGGCTCCAACCTGGCCACACTCGACGAGAAAGAGTTGACGCGGCAGCGGATTCGATTCGGCTTTCTGTTTCAAAGCGCGGCGCTGTTCGACAGCTTAACAGTGGGACAAAACGTAGCCTTTCCGCTGCGACAGCACACTCGGCACCGCGAGTCGGAAGTTCAGGAAATCGTGCTCGGGCGGCTGGCGGAAGTTGGCTTGCCCGACTCGGTGGTCACCAAGAAGCCGGCCGAATTGTCGGGCGGCATGCGCAAACGCGTCGGTCTGGCGCGGGCGCTGGTCATGAGTCCCGAACTGCTGCTGTACGATGAACCGACCACGGGGCTCGACCCGATCATGAGCGACGTGATTAACGAATTGATCCTGCGCACGCGCCGCAGCCACCCCGTGACGAGCGTCGTGGTGACTCACGACATGAATACGGCAAAGAAAGTTGCCGACCGCGTGATTATGCTCTACCCAGTGACTCGGCTGCGAGAAGGTGAATCGCAGATCCTCTTCGACGGTCCGCCGAAAGACCTGGAACGATCCGACGACCGCCGCGTCGTCCAATTCGTCCGCGGCGAAGCCGGTGAACGGTTGATGGAGATGCGAGCGGGAGTTACCGCGTGAGCGACGAGGAACGAGCGGCGTAAAATGACGAATGACGAAATACCCAATGACGAATAAATGACGAATGTCTAATGACGAAGGACTTGTCACGAGAGGCGAGGCTACAATGGCGAAGGAACATCGAATAGCGAAACGACACGACGAGAGAGATCACGTCTCTCTTCGTCATTCGTACTTCGTCATTCATTCGTCATTCGTCATTCGCCATTCGTCATTTTTACCGGCGTCCTACTAGGAAGAGTTGGCAGTCCGCAAATGGACGAGCGCGTCATACAATTCCGTGTCGGGGTCGTGGTGGTGGCGGCGGCGATCATCACGGTGATCCTGATCATTTTGTTCGGCGAAGGGTTTCGCCGACAGTACTCGGTCTATCTGCAGTTTGCGGAGGCTCCGGGAGTGACGGTCGATACGCCGGTTCGCAAAAGCGGCGTGCTTATCGGCCGCGTGTCAGATGTCGAGTTGCTCGACGAGGGCGGCGTGCGCTTGACGATCAGTATCGACAGCGGCCGTACGTTGCGGCACGATGAGATTTGCCGCATCAGCACGACGTCGTTGTTGGGCGACGCAGTGTTGGAGTTCGTCCCCAGCAGCGACGCCGATCTGCTGAAGAAGTTCGATGGCAACAAGAACGGCCAGCTCGACGCCGACGAGCGCGAGAAGGCCAAGCTGGTGGTCCAGCACGGAGACTTTCTGGCCGACGGCGTCGTGGCCACCGACCCGATGAAGATGCTCGTTGGTTTGGAGGATCGCGTTACGGGGGCGTTGGATTCGATTCAGGGCGCGGGCAACGAAGTCGGGCTGGTGGCCCGCAACTTGAATGCAGTCGTCGAGAACAACGACGAGCAATTGCAGCGCGTCATTCAGAAGTCCGAGATCGCACTGGACAGCTTCAATCAGGCGATGGCGAACGTGAACGAGATCGTTGGCGATCCGGAGATGAAGGCCCGGCTGCGACAGATGCTCGAAGACCTGCCAAAGCTTGTCGACGAAGCTCAACAGACGATGGCCAGCGCCCGACAGACGCTGGAGAATTTCGACCGAGTCAGCCGCAGTGCCGAAGCGAATCTGGCCAACCTGGAAGATCTCACTCGGCCATTGGGTGAGCGCGGGGAGCAACTGGCCGCCGACATGGCCCGCAGCATCCGCAACCTGGACGAATTGCTCGGCCAGGCCGTGCTACTCAGCCAAGCGATCAACGACCGTCAAGGTTCGTTGGGCAAGTTGGTCTACGAGCGGGAAATGTATGAAAAGCTGGATCGCGCGGCCTCGAACATCGAAGATCTCAGTCGCCGCCTCAAACCCATCGTCGAAGACGTCCGCATCTTCACCGACAAAATCTCAACCGACCCGCGGCAACTCGGCGTCAAAGGCGCTCTCGACCGTCGTCCATCCGGCTCCGGCCTAAAATACGGCGTGCCATCCGACAGCCCGTAGCGAAGTGTCAGCCGTGCATTATTGGGTAGCCGAAGTCGCCAGACTTTGGCCGAACTTCGCGAAAACCAAACTCTGGCGAGTTCGGCTACATCCATCGGCAGTCAACTATGAAATGGCCGAAAGGGTCTCGACGAAGTGAAAACGTTCCGCTAGATTTTGAGGTTTCCAATTAAGCATCAACAGGATCAGCCATGTACGCGATTATTGCCGACGGCGGACGCCAGTACAAAGTTCAAGAAGGCCAAGAGTTGGAGATCGATTACCGCGAGATTCCGACTGGTGAATCGATCAAATTCGAGCGAGTTCTGGCCGTTTCTGGCGGGAACGGCGTACAGCTCGGCAAGCCGACGGTAGACGGAGCCAGCGTGACGGCCGAGGTGCTCGGGGTCGCACAAGGCGAGAAACTAACCGTCCAAAAGATGCGCCGCCGCAAGAACTCTCGCCGCAAGACCGGCCACCGCCAATGGTTCACCAAGGTGCGGATCGGCAAGATCGTAGGTTGAGCATCGTCTGATCGAAATCTCAAAGCGGCCGCGGGACTATCTCGCGGCCGTTTTTTTGTTGCTCTCGGTTGAGTGGCAAGCCGTAAACGGCCACAGCATCGCGAGTAACGATCGATTTAAAATTTTTCCGCAAGCGAACCGAGCGAGCATCAACTTCATCGGAACTTCAAAATTCGCGAAAACGTCGAGAAAACCTAACAGAATCGTCATCAAATGCCGCTACGGCCGCTGAGTGCTAGCATTGCAGTATTCATCGCAACGTTTTGCGATAAAAGGCGTTACAACTTTTTTTCAAAATACGATTGACGGGCCGTTTCAAATGCTTACACTTGAACCCTTGCACCAAATGTTGTGGCCGTCACTGGAATGATCCACAACATATGGTATAAAATGCCTTTGTTGGCCCATATCGCGGGCCTTTTTCTGGATTCTCCAAGTTTCGGGTGGGTTTCTCTGCAGGCCACAAGACGTTCTGCCTGATGCATTTAGTGTACTATTGTATATTCATTGCCGTTGATTCGACGGATCGCCTGTTATTTTTAGAAGGAGCTAATGCATGGCCAGTGTCACGACCAAGCGACGTCAGGGGAAAGCTTCCTTGAGCGCCAAGACAAACGGTACTCGGCCCGTTTCGCGTGGACTGCGGATCGAGCCTATCTTTTGCCCCGAAACAACTCCCGACCCATTCGACACGGTGGAGTGGGAGTTGCGTTCTGCAGCCATCAAAGACGAAAGCGGCGGAGTGCTGTTCGAGCAGCACGACTGCGAGATTCCGGCTGGCTGGAGTCAACTGGCCACGAACGTCGTGGTCAGCAAGTACTTCTACGGCGAGAACGGCACGCCGCAGCGCGAACGCAGCGTTCGACAGTTGATTCATCGCGTCACGCGCACAATTGCCGATTGGGGAACAGCCGACGGCTACTTCGATACACCGGAAGACGGCGAGCGCTTCTATCGCGAGCTGACGTGGCTCTGCCTGCACCAGCACGGTGCGTTCAATTCGCCGGTGTGGTTCAACGTCGGCTTGCATCATGTCTACGGTGTGAAAGGGGCTAAGTGCAACTGGCACTGGAACCCAGAGACCCACGATGTCCAGCAGCCGGAGAACCCGTACGAGTACCCGCAGGGCTCGGCGTGCTTCATTCAGCACGTTGAAGATAACATGGAAGACATCATGCGGCTGGCCACCAGCGAGGCCATGCTGTTCAAGTTCGGCTCGGGCACCGGCACGGACCTGTCCACGATTCGCTCGCACCGCGAGAAGCTGTCGGGCGGCGGCAAGCCGTCCGGCCCGCTGTCATTCATGCGGGTCTACGATCAGATCGCGGCAGTGGTGAAATCGGGCGGCAAGACGCGCCGCGCGGCGAAGATGCAATCGCTGAAAGTCTGGCACCCCGACATCCTCGAATTCATCGAGTGCAAGTGGAAGGAAGAGCAGAAGGCTCACATCCTGATCGAGAAGGGCGGCTACGAAGCGAATTTCAATGGCGAGGCATACAGCTCGATCTTGTTCCAAAATGCCAACCTGTCGGTACGCGTGACTGACGAATTCATGCAGACCGTTGAAAAGGGCGGCGAGTGGCAGACGCGGTGGGTCACCGGTTCGGATATGAAGACGGACGCGCCCAAGTACCCAGCCCGCACGTTGCTGAAGCGTATGGCCGAGTGCGCCTGGCACTGCGGCGATCCCGGCGTGCAGTACGACACCACGATCAACCGCTGGCACACCTGCCCCAACAGCGGCCGCATCAACGCCAGCAATCCATGCTCGGAATACATGTTCCTGGACGACACGGCGTGCAACTTGGCCAGCATCAACTTGATGAAATTCCGCCGGCCCGATGGCGTGTTCGACGTCGAACGCTTCAAAACGGCCTGCCGGATTTACTTTGTCGCTCAAGAAATTCTCGTCGACCACGCCAGTTACCCGACGGACCGCATCGCGCGGAACAGCCACTTGTTTCGGCCGCTTGGCTTGGGCTACTCGAATCTGGGCAGCCTGATCATGACCAGCGGCGTGCCATACGATTCCAACGCGGCGTACGGGCTGTGCGGATCGATCACGGCGCTGTTGCACGGCACGGCGAATCTGACCAGTGCGGAAATGGCCGGCGTAGTCGGGCCGTTCGACGCTTACGAAGAAAATCGCGAGCCGTTCCAGCGCGTGATGCAAATGCATCGCGATGCAGTCGAAGAGATCAACGACGCGGGGCCGAAGTATCTGAAGGACGCGGCTCGCCAGTTGTGGGACGACGTGCTGGCCACGGGCCGCAAGAACGGTTACCGCAACGCACAGGCCACGGTGCTCGCGCCGACCGGCACGATCAGCTTCATGATGGACTGCGACACGACCGGCATCGAGCCGGACATCGCGCTGGTCAAGTACAAGCAACTGGCCGGCGGCGGCATGCTGAAGATCGTCAACAAGACGGTGCCGGCCGCGCTGCGGGTGCTCGGCTACGACGAGCCTCGCATTCAGTCGATCACGCGCTACATCGACGAGCACGACACGATCGAAGGGGACGGCGACTTGAAGGACGAGCATCTGCCGGTCTTCGATTGTGCCTTCAAGCCCGCGGGGGGCGTGCGCAGCATCCCGTGGCGGGCGCATGTGAAGATGATGGCCGCCGCACAGCCGTTCCTGTCCGGCGCGATCTCGAAGACAGTGAACATGCCGGCCGAATCCACGCCTGACGACATCGCCGAGGCGTACACGTGGGGCTGGAAGCTGGGCCTGAAGGCGCTGGCCATCTATCGCGACGGCTCGAAGCAGAGCCAGCCGCTGTCGACCCAGAGCGAAGGTAGCAAAGCGGCCGAGAAGGAAGAGAAAGCGGCCCGCCCGCGCCGCGAGCGCCTGCCTGACACGCGGAACTCGGTCACGCACAAATTCAACGTCGGCGGCCATGAAGGCTACATTAACGTGGGACTGTACGTCGACGGGCGGCCGGGCGAGTTGTTCATTACGATGGCCAAAGAAGGCAGCACGGTCGGCGGGCTGATGGATTCGTTCGGCACGGCGATCTCGATGAGCTTGCAGTACGGCGTGCCGCTGGAAGTGCTCGTCAACAAGTTCTCGCACACGCGCTTCGAGCCGATGGGGCACACGACCAACCCGGACATCCGCATCGCCAAGAGCGTCGTGGATTACATCTTCCGCTGGCTGGGCATTAGGTTCCTGCCCGGATACCGCGAAGCCAACAGCGGCCTGCCGCCCAAATCGGCGGAAGGGGATGACGAGGCACATCGTCAGCCCGTCGCCAAGAAGGCAGACGGGCCAATGGGTCACGGGACGGCCAACGGCACCGCCGCCACGAAACCTGCCAACGGCCACACCAACGGCAAAAAGCCGGTCGATCCCGGCCTGCTGGAACGTGCCGGAGTCGCCATGAAAGTGGACGAAAACGGCGGCCCGCTGGCCGGACGCAGCGAACAATTCGCGCGCTTCCAAAGCGACGCGCCGACCTGCGACAACTGCGGCGCGATCACGGTTCGCAACGGCAACTGTTATCTCTGTCACAACTGCGGCAACAGCATGGGCTGCTCGTAACGGACTCGGTGGGACGGAACCCCCGAGCAGCCCTTTTTACACCTACGGGCATCGCGGCCAACGTCGGCGGCGGTGCCCGTTTTTTTTGTTGCGCCGCGACCAAACGATGCCGATGGATTACGACAGCCCTGCCGTTTGTTATCATGGACTTTGTATCGTGACGAACAACGCACCAATTTCGGCATCCTCGTCGAACGTCTGACAGACGGCCAGCCATGCAAGCCGATTCGCAACTGATTGACGACCTCGTACACCGGATCGTGGAGGCGGTCCATCCGCTACGGATCATCCTGTTCGGGTCGGCGGCGCGCGGCGAGATGGCAGCGGACAGTGACGTCGACCTGCTGATCGTCATGCCCGACGGCACACACCGCCGGCACACGGCGCAACAACTGTACCGGACGTTAACCGGGATTCGCACGCCGTTCGATTTACTGGTCGCCACGCCAAGCGACCTGGAAGAACATCGCGACAATCTCGGTTTGATTTACCATAAAGTGCTGGAAGACGGGAGGACGGTCTATGCCGCCTGAACCTGTGTTGGGCATCGTCCTGCGAATTGATGGGGACGTACAGAAGCCAGTTGATTTGACGTTCGCCGACCTCGCCGCGATCGATCGCGCCGAGCAGATCGTGGACGTCAGCCGCGTTGATCCAAAGCGCAAGGGCGACGCGGTGAAGCTCACGGGCTTGTTGAAGCTCGCCGGTGCCAAGCTGTCGGCCTGCTACTTGGGCCTGCACAGTTCGACCGACGACTTTCACGCCAGCATTCCGCTGGAGCCGGTGCGTGATAGCGCGTTTTTGATTTACCGGCTCGACGGCAAACCGCTGGACGTCAAAGCCGGCGGTCCGGTGCGGTTCTTCATTCCCGATCACGTTGCGTGTCACACGGACGAAATCGACGAGTGTGCAAACGTCAAGTTCGTCGACCACATCGAACTGACCGTCGCCAAGGGCTTCGACAACCGGCCGGAAGATGAATCCGAACACGCGGAACTTCACCGCCAACAAAATGTCAATTCAAGCTCATGACCGTAGCCGAAGTTGTGAAACTTCGGAATACTTACGAACTCCGCTACGAATCATACGTGAAACTTCGGAATTCTCACGAATTCCGCCGTAGCCGAAGTTGTGCGTGAGCCGCAGGGCTCGCGAGCTTAGTCGTGGGAGAGCGAAGGCTCTTTCACTATAAACGGTGAGATCGCCCGCGGGGCGGTCAAAGCCTACCTGGGCGGGTCCGTGCCTGTCCAGAACTTGT
>JBGTKH010000502.1:0-6799 GCA_041744735.1 Pirellulaceae bacterium
CCCCTCCGGCCCGTCAAACAGAATTCGCATCTCCACGGCGAAAACCAGCACGTTCAAGAAGATCAGCACCACGGGAACGAGCGGAAATATCCGTCGTTCGATGTTGTCACCAATGGGCAAAAACATCGCTTAAACTCGCTAGGTAGACTTTGGCTGTCCTTTCGTTACGTCCTAATCCTTTATACCTCTATACTTCACAAATGGGAGCGATGCACATTAGTTCGCCAGGCTGTTGCCGTGGTCGAGCAGCCAACTTGGACCGAATCGCTGCCGGCTGCGCCGATTGCACCGCGGGTAGTCGAAACAAACTTCCAACAACACTCGATGACGTGTTCCCACCAGTCGCATTGGTCCGGCACTACGAGAGCCGCGCGCGCGTCCAGGACCGCTGATATCCGTACGCGCTCTCGTGAATGCCGCCGTAAAATTTGAGCGAATCGATATCGGCGATGATGCAATCACGAAAATACTCGCCCAGGCCCACCGCTTGTTTTTCGTAGAACCAGTAGCCTTCGCGAATATCGATCTCTGCGTCGCTGGAGATCTTAACGTTCATCGTCCGAGCTCTTGCAGTCGTTTCTTGGCATCACTCCAGTTAGACACGCTCGCCTCACCCGACTCGAGCCGTCGCGTGCGATCCGCAGAACTTTTTCGTGCCACTCGGGCGAGGAGACGTCAACAGGCCGGTTGCACAAACTGTCCCAGATAGCCTCCATCGTTGCGATTTTCTCAGGCACAGACATCTGATCCAATGGAAGTTCAATTGACATGTGGCAACGCAGTTGGCAGGTTACGTTCCGACCCCTCGAATGTCAAGCTGCGAAAGACCGCAAACACAGGCGACTAAGGCGGAAACAAACACGGCGAACTCTTACAAAGTAAGCCAGAAAAAACCTGCCGTAGTGATTGATCAAACCGGCGGCAGTTGTTACGCTTAAGAGACTTTCCTACCACCCGATTCCCACCTTTGCCATCTAACCTTCGAGCGTGCCGCTGGGCGGCATGGAGTTGTCATGCTTCGGAATCTCACCTGCGCCGCAGTGTTTGCCGTTTGGTCGCTGATTTCGGCTCACTCGGTTGCGTCGGCCGGAGACAGCCAACCCACGCCCGAGCAACTGCGGTACTTTGAGGAAAAAGTGCGGCCGCTGCTGGTGGAGAACTGCTTCAAGTGCCACGGGGCGGAGAAGCAGAAGGGGAACCTGCGGCTCGATTCGCCGGCCACGATTTTGGCGGGCGGCGATTCGGGGGCGGCAATTGTGCCGGGCAAGCCGGACGAGAGTCTGCTCGTCGAGGCGATCAATTATGAATCGTTCGAGATGCCGCCCAGCGGCAAGCTGAACGATGACGCGATCGCGGTGCTCACCAACTGGATCAAGATGGGCGCCCCGTGGCCTGCGGGCGATCCGCCGATTACCGTAGCTGCGTCGAAGGTCCGCACGATCACGGACGAGGATCGCAAGTGGTGGGCTTATCAACCACTGCGGGATGTCGCCGTGCCGCACGTTGACGACGACGCGGCGTGCCGCAATGAGATCGATCGTTTCATTGTGGCTCGGCTGCAACAACAGAAACTATCGCCCGCGCCGCAGGCCGACCGGCTGACGCTGATTCGCCGCGCGTATTTCGATTTGATCGGTCTGCCACCGACGCCCGAAGAGATCGACGCGTTTCTGGCTGACCCGTCGCCCGATGCCTATGACCACTTGATCGACCGGCTGCTGGACGATCCTCGTTACGGCGAGCGTTGGGCGCGGCATTGGCTCGACCTGGTCCGCTATGCCGAATCGGACGGTTTCAAACAGGACGCTTTCCGGCCTAATGCCTGGCGTTATCGCGATTACGTTGTCCGCTCTCTAAACGACGATAAGCCGTACGACCAGTTTGTGATGGAGCAGTTGGCTGGCGATGAGATCGCTCCGCACGACCCCGATGCACTCGCCGCGACAGGTTACTTGCGGCATTGGATATACGAATACAACCAACGCGACGTGCGCACCCAGTGGAGCAACATCCTGAACGACGTGACCGATGTGACGGCCGACGTGTTTCTGGGCATGGGCATGGGCTGTGCCCGCTGCCACGATCACAAATTCGATCCGATCTTGCAGCGTGATTATTTCCGATTGCAGGCGTTCTTCACGCCGCTGCGGCCGCGCGACGATCTGCCGACCGGCACAGCGGAAGAATTGGCCGACTACCAACGAAAGCTGGCCGAGTGGGAAGCGAAGACCGCCGATATCCGCCGACAAATCGACGAGATTGAACGGCCCGTCTATCAACAGGCCGCCAACCCGGCGATCAACAAGTTCCCGCCCGACATCCGGCCGATGTTGCGCAAGGCCGCCAGCGATCGATTGCCATTTGAACAGCAGATTGCCGAGCTGGCCTTCCGCCAGGTGCAGGAAGAATATGACAAGCTGAACATCGCCGGCAAACTGAAGGGCGAGGAGAAAGAGCAGTGGTCGTCGCTGACCGCTCAGTTGGTCGAGTACGAAACGCAGAAGCCCAAGCCGTTGCTGACCGCGTATTGTGTGACCGACATCGGCCCGGTCGCTCCGCCGACCATGATCCCCGGCGACCGCAAGCAGGAGCCCATCGATCCGGGCTTCCCGACGGTGCTCGACCCCAGCACCGCGGCAATCGAGTCGCTGCCGGAGGCACCGAATTCCACGGGCCGCCGCACCGCGCTGGCTCGCTGGATCGCCCGCCCCGACAATCCGGTCTCCACGCGCGTGATCGTCAATCGCATCTGGCAATATCATTTCGGCCGCGGGCTGGTCGCCACCGCCAGCGACTTCGGCCACTTGGGCGAACCGCCCACTCATCCCGAATTGCTCGATTGGCTCACGCGCCAGTTCATCGACAGCGGTTGGAGCATGAAAAAAATGCACCGGCTGATGATGACCTCCGCCACATATCAACAAGCCAGTCTTCTGCCACATGCCGCAAGCTCCAAGCTCCTAGCCATCGACCCCGAAAACCGCCTGCTCTGGCGCATGAACGTCCATCGTCTGGACGCCGAGCAAATCCGCGACGCCGTCTTGGTTGTTACCGGCGAACTGAATCCAGTCGCGGGCGGACCGAGTGTCGATGCCGGCCAGCCGCGCCGCACGATCTACACGAAGGTTGTCCGCAACGACCGCGATCCGCTGCTGGACGTGTTTGACGCGCCAGATGGATTCTCCAGCATCTCGCAGCGCAACGTGACCACGACCCCAACGCAGTCCTTGTTCATGATCAACGGCTCATGGTCCTTGCAACGAGCCAAAGCACTGGCCGGCCGTTTGCAGAAGGAGAAGCTCGACAGCGTCCAACTCGTTATCCGCGCGTATCGTTTAGCATACGGCCGCGAACCGACGCCGTCGCAACTGGCCGCAGCTTTATCATTCTTGAATGAGCAGTCGCAGCCCGCCACGCCGCCGGGCGACGACTTGGCCGGCCGTTTCGTTGAACCGTCCTTGCTCGTCGCTAAAGAACGCACGGGCGAGGTCGGCGATAACGGCGGCGCGGGTGGCCCCGTCACCTCGCCGTCAATCGACGCCGCAGGCCGCGCGGCGTTAATTCAGCCCAACGGATCAAATGGCCCGCTGACTGTGCCTGACAACGCTTCATTGCCTGCGGGCGATTTTACAATCGAGGCCTGTTTCGTGCTCCGCTCGCTGTACCCCGACGCCACCGTGCGGACGATCGTATCGCAATGGGACAGCGACAACAATCATCCCGGCTGGGCATTGGGCGTGACCAGCGAGAAATCGGCGCACAAGCCACGCAACCTGATCCTGCAACTGGTCGGCGACCCGGCAATGGGCGGCGCGGGCTACGAAGTCATCGCGTCAAACCTGCGCCCCGAATTGAACAAGCCGTACTACGCGGCCGTGAGCGTGAAAATCGCCGACACGGGCGAAAGCGGCGTGACGTTTTACTTGAAGGATCTCTCTACGCCCGCCGCTCCGCTGCAAACCGCCAACGTCGTTCACAAAGTGACCGGTCAATTCCGCAGCACCAACGCCCTAACCATCGGCGGCCGCGACAGCAGCCCCCGCCACATCTGGGACGGCCTGCTCGACGACGTGCGACTATCCACCGCCGCATTGGCTCGCGATGAACTGCTGATTCACAACGCGAACATCACGGACAAGGTCGTAGGCTTCTGGCGATTTAATGAGCCGCCCGAATTCGACAAGGATGCATCCGCAAAAGGTAACGACATAAAACCAACCACGCAGACGACAAACACAGACGCTACGGCACTCGTTGATTTTTGCCACGTGTTATTGAACTCGAATGAATTCCTCTACGTTGACTAATGCCGGTGCGCGATCAGTTGGCGGGTCAGATGTATGACACGGCTGCCAGATGAAGCCATTGTCGTCCGCGGCGGCCAAAACTTACCGGAGATTGGGAGTAACAACTGTCGGTGAAGTGCGATTGGCTGGTGGCGACGTAGTTTCGTCCCCCACCCGCACCAATCCTTTGCACTGTACGCTCGGTGGCATAACGCCGGATCAAGCAAGTCAATTGTTTCGGCCGACGGTCGCCAATCCGCACAAACAACACGCCTAGGTGACAGACATGAATGGCGCACGAGTCTACGCAGACTTCCAAAATCTGGATGACCACAATCGATTGAAGCTGACCTGTACCGGCACGCGCGAGGACCTTGTTCGTCACGGAATAAAGCTCAGCGAAGGCACGGTACTCTCGCTGTATTCCGACGACGCTGACGACCAAGGGAGGCCGGACGAGTTGCACGTCGAGGGCGTGGTGGAATACAACGACGACGAACAGTGCTGGGTGGCATCGATCGATTGGAATTCGATTCGACACGCCTCCGAGGAGCAGGACGTGGCCACGGAAAGTGGAGACAAGCAACGAGCGCACTAAGGCGACTGTGCGGGAAGTATATTCTTCGAGACGAGGCGGCCCAGAGCGATGAGTAGACGATTAACAGCAATTATCCAGCGTGAAGGGAATGGCTACGTGGCCCTTTGCCCCGAGTTGGATGTCGCCAGCCAGGGCGACACGATCGAAGAGGCGCGAGACAATCTGCATGAGGCGCTGGAGTCGTTCTTCGAATGTGCGTCACCGGTCGAAGTACAGCAGCGTTTGGCGGGCGAAGTGTTTGTCACGCAGGTTGAGGTGGCTGGTGGGTAAGCTTCGAGTCCTGTCGGGCCAAGAGGCATGCGAGATTTTGGAACGTCATGGATTTGTACGAGTTCGCCAGCGCGGAAGCCATATTGTTATGCAGCGAGTAACGCCAGACGGCACAACGACCGTTCCCGTGCCAGATCACCGCGAATTGCGGATGGGAACATTACGTTCGATCATCAGACAATCTGGCGTCCCACGTGACCAGTTTGAAAACTGATCTCGCGGTAGAGGTTTTTCCCTTGTGAGGTAACGATTGATGTCATCGAATCCGATTCCCAATTCGGCGAACGTACTGCACTTTGAACCCGCGATTACCCGCCGCGACATGCTAGTTAAAGGCGGCGCCGGGTTTGGTGCGCTCGCGCTGGCGTATTTGCTGGGCAAAGACAATGTGCTCGCCGCACCGGCAGCCGACAAAGGCCGCGGGCCGCATCATGCGGCGACGGCGAAGAGCGTCATCTTTCTGTTCATGGAAGGTGGGCCCAGCCACATCGATCTGTTCGATCCCAAGCCGAAGCTGAACGAATTGGCCGGCCAGCCGCTGCCCGAGAGTTTCACGCCGGTGATCACGCCGATGGGCGAATACGACGCACCGCTGCTGGCCTCGAAACGCAAATGGAAGCAGCACGGGCAGAGCGGCCTGTGGGTCAGCGACTGGATGCCGCACGTCGCCGAGTGCGTGGACGATATCGCGGTCATTCGCTCGTGCTGGGCCAATGGCCTGAATCATTCCAACGGCGTGTGCCAGATGAACACCGGGTCGATCTTAGGCGGCCGGCCGTCGCTGGGCGCGTGGGTCAGCTACGGACTGGGGACCGAGAATCAGAATCTGCCCGCGTTCGTGGTGATGGAAGACGATTTGGGCAAGGTGGTCAACGGCCCTCGCAACTGGAGCGCCGGCTTCATGCCCGCCAGCTATCAGGGCACCGCGTTCTTCGCGGGCGACCAGCCGATCCGCGATCTGTCGACACCCGCCGGCATCAGCGACCAGCGGCAGCGCAGCAAACTGGCACTGCTGGATCAACTAAACCGCGAGCACGCCGCGTCGCGCGAGCAGCAAACCGAACTGGAAGCCCGCATCAAAAGCTACGAACTGGCCTTCCGCATGCAAGCCGAAGCCCCCGGCACGGTCGACCTGGAAAGCGAGACGCTGGAAACGCAGCAGCTTTACGGCCTGGATCAAAAAGAAACCGCCACGTTCGGCCGCAATTGTTTGCTGGCCCGGCGGCTGGTCGAGCGCGGCGTGCGCTTCGTGCAGCTCTATCACGGCTCGGGCAGCAAGTGGGACGCTCATTCCGGCATCGAACAGAACCACGGTGATAACTGCCGCTCGTCCGACAAACCGATCGCCGGCCTGCTGCGGGATCTCAAGCGCCGCGGCCTGTTGGACCAAACGCTGGTCGTCTGGGGCGGCGAGTTCGGCCGCACGCCGATGAGCGAAAAGGGAAACGGCCGCGACCACAACCCCTACGGCTTCACGATGTGGATGGCCGGCGGCGGCGTGAAAGGCGGCCAAACCATCGGCGCCACCGACGAAATCGGCCTGCACGCCATCGAAGACCGCCTACACGTCCACGACCTGCACGCCAGCATCCTGCACCTGCTCGGCCTCGACCACATGGGCCTAGTCTACCTCCACAAAGGCCGC
>JBGTKH010000503.1:0-20917 GCA_041744735.1 Pirellulaceae bacterium
CTTTGCCGATTTCTTCGAACTCTGCCAGACCAGCCTCAACCCGAACATCTCGCAGACCGCGGTCGATGAGATGCTCATTCAGCACATCCTGACCGAGCGGCTGATCCGCGAGATTTTCGACAACCCCGAGTTCGTCCGCCGCAACGTCATCGCCGCCGAGGTCGAGAAGGTGATGCTGGCGATGACCAGCCACAGCTTCGATCGCAATACCTACCTCCGCGATCTCGACCGCTTCTACGTGGCCATCGAACACGCGGCCCGCACGATGACCGACTGGTCCGACAAGCAGTACTTCCTCAACACGGTCTATGAGCGGTTCTTCCAGGGCTACTCGGTCAAGCTCGCGGACACGATGGGGATCGTCTATACGCCGCAGGAAATCGTCGATTTCATGTGCGCGTCGGTGGCCGAGGTGCTGGAGAAGGAGTTCGGCAAAAAGCTCTGGAGCGACGACGTCTATATCATCGACCCTTGCACGGGCACCGGCAACTTCATCGTCAACCTCATCCGCCGCATCCCCAAGGCCAAGCTGGAGGACGTCTACAAGCACCGGCTCTTCGCCAACGAGATCATGCTCCTGCCGTATTACATCGCGGCGCTGAACATCGAGCATGCGTACTTTGAGCAGACCGGAAAATACGAGGGATTTGAAGGCTTGTGCTTTGTGGACACGTTGGACTTAGCAGAACACGCGCAAGGTGAATTGGGGTTTATGACGCCAGCGAACACAGAGCGTGTAGCGCGGCAGCGGAAAGCGCCGATCACGGTCGTGATCGGGAATCCACCCTACAACGTTGGTCAAGCGGTCCACAACGACAAGAACCAGAACCGCTCGTACACCGTCCTCGATCAACGCATTCGGGAAACCTACGCGGCCGATTCGAAGGCCACGAGCGTCAGCAAGTTATCCGATGCCTACGTCAAGTTCTTCCGATGGGCCAGCGATCGGTTAAATGGCCGCGATGGAATTGTCTGTTTCATCTCAAATAACGGCTTCGTTGAACAATTGGCTTTCGACGGGATGCGCAAGAGTCTGACCGAGAGCTTTTCGACGATTTACCACTTAGATCTGGAAGGAAATGTCCGCCACAATCCCAAGCTGTCAGGTACGGCGTACAACGTCTTTGGCATCCAGGTGGGTGTTGGCATTACCATCGCCGTCCGAGTTCGGAAGCGACGTTCGATGCTTCATTTCGCCAGGGTCGATAAGCTTCTGCGGCGACATGAAAAGCTGGCTTGGATCGCGTCGAAGGAAAGTGTTTCGGGCGTTGATTGGAAGCGATTGAAGCCGGATGCGCGGAACACTTGGTTAGTACCCAAAAACGGCGTCGAATTCGCTGCGTTCATTCGCCTCGCAAGCAAGGAGGAGCGGGCGGCAAAGAACGGCGAGTCCGAAGTAATTTTCAAAGACTACAGCCTCGGAATCGCGACGCATCGTGATGCAGTTGTCTATGACTTTCACGAAGACTCCCTGGCGCGCCGCGTCGAACGATTCGCCGATGACTATAACGCAGAAGTCGATCGGTTCAAGCGATCGTTTAAGGGCGGATCAATCGACGAGTTCGTGCGTTACGAGAAGATCGTGTGGGATGACGACTTAAAGCTGGCGTTGAAACGGAACCGTTACATCGCGTTTGCCCCATCGGCGATTAGGGCGGCCGTGTACCGCCCGTTTTGCCGGAAGTTCCTTTATTTGGACCGCCTGCTCAACGCACGGGTTTACGGGTTTCCGAACATCTCACCAACGGTGGAATCCCAGAAAACCAATCGAGTGATCTGCTGCAGCGATATTGCATTTCGCGCAAAGACATTCAGCGCCCTGATTGTAAATGGTCCCGTTGATCTCCATCTTTGCGCCACGCTCGACGGCCACCAGTGCTTTCCCTTCTACGTCTTCGACGAAGACGGCACCAATCGCCGCGAGAATATCACCGATTGGGCATTGAAGCAGTTCCGTGATCACTACAAAAACAAGAAGATCGACAAGTGGGCGATCTTCCATTACGTCTACGGCCTGCTGCATCATCCCGGCTACCGCGAGAAATTCGCCGACAACCTGAAACGCGAGCTGCCGCGGATTCCCTTCGCCCCCGATTTCCGCCCCTTCGCCAATGCGGGTGAGAAACTGGCCAAACTGCACCTGGATTATGAGCAGCTAAAGCCGTGGGATCTGGACTTGATCGAAACTCCCGGCCTGCCGCTCTCCTATCGCGTCGAAGACAAGATGCGCCTCTCGAAGGACAAGCTCCGCCTCACCGTGAACCCCTCGCTCACCCTCGCCGGCATTCCGCCCGAAGCCTTCAACTACCGCCTCGGCAACCGCTCCGCCCTCGAATGGGTCATCGACCAATATCAGGTCTCCACTGACAAACGCAGCGGCATCACCTCCGACCCCAACCGCGCCGACGATCCCGAGTACATCGTCGGGCTGGTAGGCCAAGTCATCCGCGTCAGCATGGAAACCGTGGCAATCGTCAACTCGCTGCCTGCTTATTCCACCGAGAACACGTGACACTGCCGGTGTTTCACAGTGCCGGTGTTTCACAGGGGTCCGACTTGGTTTTCGGTTTTCAATCGGATAGAACAACCAACGTTGGTCCGCCTTTCCACCCTAAATGATCTTGAACGATGCCCAGACCGCCGCGTCTGCAATTCCCCGGTGCGATGTACCACATCGTCACGCGCGGTGATGGTCGCCGGGCCGTCTTTCATGACGACGGTCACTAGGCTCGGTTCACAAACGGTCTGGCTGACGAAGTGCAGCGCTCCGCGTGGGACGAGATCGCCTATTGCTGGATGCCAAATCACATCCACCTTCTCCTGCGAACTCCCGAGCCTAACTTGGCGTCCGGCATGCAACACTGGCTCAGTGGATACGCCAACTGGTAATGAAAGCGGAAAGGCAAGGCTGACTGCAACGCCGTCGCCGCTACCGGCGGAGGCGCTGCCGAGTGCAATGCACGACTTCTGAGAAGGGCTCCCTTCCCGAAGCAGCGCCCAGCCCATGGCCGTCCTGAGTTAGAAGCTGGGCCCCGCCCAACCGACCGAGCGGATCACGCCCGAGCAACGTAGCATAATCTGCTTGCGCGCAGAGGTGAAACAATCCGAACGCACTTTGAAGGGCGGCGAAACCTTGACCCGTAAAATGCAGCGGTCGTTGATGTCGGCGATGTACAAAGCATGGTCGTTCGCGGTCACGTAGGCGGGGCGAGACATGCTCAACTTGGGAAGAGATCGGGCTGCGTGAGTGACCGCGCAAAACTGCGCCCCTGGCCCGAAGTGAATTCGAGCCAGGGGCGGCTGCGAAACAAGCAGTAACCATTCCTCACGTCTTGCCGTGACGTGCGCTCATTTGCGGGACGGCTTGTGGAAGTTGATGTCACGCATCTCCAAGCCAACCGGCGTCGGCGGATCGACGAAGTTCGAGCGGCCCGCGCCGTAGTAGTCGCTGGCGCCGTGAATGGTGACGGGCGGCGCCGCGGGCGGAACCGAAGCGTCGCTCGGTGCGGCCTTAGCGGCTGGCTTGCCGTGGCATTCGCACTTGTCGCAGACCGCTTCCCACTTGTACTTGCAGACTTCGCACTCGTACTCTTTCTTCTTCAGCACGTTCACATACTTCATCTTCGCGCACTTCGGCGGAGCACAGCAGTCTTCCCACGGGAACTTGACTTTGGGAATGCAAATCGCCTTGCATTCGATGTTCCAGCAGTACTTCTTCTCTTTCTCCACCTCGTGCTTCAATTCGCAGTAGCAGTTGGGACAGACCACGGGGCCGCAGTCCTCACAGTCGCAGCCGTTGCAGCAACTGCCGCCTCCCGCCCACGCATAATTGGTCAGCACTACCACTAAGGCAGCGCCCGTCATCGCTCGCAGCAAGTTCATTTCAAAATCTCCTATCGTGATTACGTTTGCTTTCAAAAGGTTTAGTCCAGGCGGGCCGTCTTCCCGACGCCTAAGATCGGGAAGACCGCCGTTGCCCGCCGTTTAGAAATCAACCATGAAGCGGGCGCCGTAAATGTCGTAGTCGCCGGACGCGCCGGCCGGAATGACGGTCACTGCCGGCGTTCCCAAGTTCGTGGCCCGCTTGCCGTCCTTCACGCTGCCGTGAATGTAGTTGAACTGCAGACGACTGTAGGGCGTCCACCACCAGTTCATGCCGAGGGTAATACTGTCGCCGGTGCCGCCGAAGATGTCCTCGTCAGTAAAGTCGCCGTGCGAGTAGCGGGCGGCCACTTGCCAAGCACCCATGCCCCAGCCACGGCCGCCGCAGCAGCGTTCGACGAGGAAGAAGTTCTCGAACGGCTTGACGCGGCCCAACGTGCCGGACTCGCGTTCCCAGGGCGTGTGTTCGCCCGTCAGGAAGTACGCCACATAGACGTAGCCGCCGTCGAACTGCAGTTCCGGTCCCACGTGGCGTTGAAACCACACGTGTTGGTACTCGCCGACGATTTGCAGCGCACCGACGTTGATCACGCCTTCCACCGCAGCCATCTCATACTTCTGTGCGTTGGCGATGGCCCCGGTGTCAAACCAGCGTTCGACGGTGCGGGCTTCGGGACGAGTGCGGAAGCGGCCTTGGTTCACGGCATTACCGTCCACCGTCGCGCTTGGATCGGCATACGTGCCTGCGACAGCCCAGTGAGCATAGCCCCGGCCGTCGGACGCCTCGTCATACCAAATGGTGTTCGCCAAACGTCCGGCCACTTCCATCTGATAATCGTTCGACGTGTAATCGCCCAGGCCTTGGATGTCTTGCATCAGGAATGCACCATAACGCCAGTTCCAGGCTAGGTCGTCGGAGAGACCGTACGAGCAGAGGCCGAAGCGACGGGCATCTTGATTCACGGCTTCGATAATGAACGGCCGCTCCATGAAGACGTTGTAACGGCTGCTGTTCAAGTGGTCCAAACCATAAGGACGCTTTTGATTCCCCAGCAACACGGTTTGCAACACGGGCAACTCTTTCCAGCCGATGTAAACGTCCTTGAAGGCGGGCTCGTTGGGAATCGCGAATTCCATCTCGATCTTGTAAGTCATGTTTTCCAAAATGTCACCGGCCACGCCGAACCGCACGCGGCGGAACGTAAAGCGGTCTTCGGGATTGTCCGTGGGCGAGCCCGTCTCGTACGCATTGGTCAGGGCGTCGCTGGTCGGGAAATTCCAGTAATCCCAGTGAATGCGGCCCGACCACTTCTGGGTCGGCTTCTTCGCGTCGTCGGCTTTCTTCTTGGCCGCGTCATCCGCTTGTTTCTTGAGCGTCTTTTCCACGGCCTCGAGCCGCTGGATCGTATCGTCCGTGACGTTACCGAAGCCGGCCTTGAAGGCCGAGGTGCCGCGATCAGACTCGACGGACGGCAAACGCCGAACCTCTAATTCGTGAAGGCGTGCTTCGGCGGCCTGCAATCGCTGCATCAGCGCTTGTGCGTCAAACTCCAATATTCCGTTGGATGCGGGCGCGCCGTGCTGCGCTGTGAATTGGGCCCAGAGCGTGCCCGTCATCGTCATGATCGCCAACATTACGACCGGCGCAAGCAGTCTTTTGCAAGTCATATCCGTGACTCCGATCGAAGCAGGTAATCCGTTACCGCCAGTCGCGAGCGATCTGCGGCAGAATCTGTTGATATGGACAGTTTCGTCGCGCTTTGACCGGAAACAGTATTAAGATGCTGTTGCGTGGAAGAAATGATACGTGACGCGCACGTCCTACAAAAATACAATTGCTTCCAGCGCCACGACCCGAACGAAGTTGTGGTCCGCGATACGCCGACGTTGGCCGTCAATCCACGTGGCGACGGACATGACGAACATGCTCGAGCTGCCGGTTGAATCGGATGTAACGACATGTCGTATACAAACTTCAGCACCGGTATGAGTCATGCTTTCGGCGGCCGTTACAGCGAACTCACGCCTCATGAGCGACTCAGGTATACCGACAAGTTCAACGACCCCGACCTGCCGGGCGAGATGCAGGTCACGATCACGATGGCGTCGGACGGGCAGTGCCGCGGCGTTCAAGTCGATCGCAAGGCGACACCGGCCAGCTCTTCCGCGGGACTTTGCATGGGCGCTGAAAGGGCATCGCCGGCGGTCTTTGTGCGCGATCGTGTTTGGGCCGCGGGCTTTTCCAAGGCAATGCGCACGGTCATGCCGATCCCATCGTCGAAGAACCGCCACGCGACGGGGAAGAAACACAGATAGCGATTAAACGCGCGCACGCCGGCAATTTCGATCGCCCGCTCGCGGTTGGCCTTCAGCCGTTCGAACCAGTGCCGCAGCGTAGGCCGGTAATCGGCCAGCGACAGGTGCACGATGCGGAATCCGGCCGCTTCGAAATCGTGAATGAAGTGAATGTACGGCGTGGCGATGGTGCCCGGGAAAAAAATCTGCACGGCCGGTGCGTTGGCGGGAATCGGCACCGGCAAACGCAGCGACACCTGATGCATCACGATGCCGCCGGGCTTCAGCGCATGGTACAGCTTCGCCGCCAGTTGCCGCATCTCGTTGGGCCGCACGTGTTCGAAGCTCTCGATGGAAAAAATCTTGTCGAAGAAGCTTTCCGGATACTCGGTCGTGATGAAATTGCGGAACTCGACGTTGAATCCGTCGTGGGTGCGATTGTATTCGAGTTGCTCCTTCGAGATCGTGAAGCCGTACAGGTTCTCTTTGTCGCCCGTGTGCTGGTAGATGTGCTTGAGCATTGCGCCCCAGCCCGGTCCGAGGTCCAAAATCTTTTCGCCCGCCTGGGGCCTGATCAGGTCGAGCAGAAAATTGGCCTTGAGCGTTTGAGCTTCTTCCAGCGACTCGTCGCCGTTGGGAAAATCGGCGGCGGTGTAGAACATGTACTTCTTGTCGAGCCACAGTTCGTAGAAGTCGTTGGAGATGTCGTAGTGATCGGCGATACCCAGCACGTGATCCTGCCGCAACTTTGCGGCGACGACCAGCGGGCGCAGAAACGGCGGCGGCCAACGCCATCGGATCCAATCCGCGATCGGATTCAACTTGCCCGTCAAAAAGTTCCACGTTTCATCCGGGTCCAACGGCTCGGGCGAGCGGATCATGAATTGCAATTTTCCATAGACGGGTCCATAGATCAGCGATTCCACCGCACACGCCAAATGACGCGCCAACAGATTCATCAACATTGCTCCTTGATGCAGGATCACAAAACCGAGTTCAACACGATCACAGACACAGCAAGAACGCGACTAAGTCGTCCGTTTCCTGTGGACTAAGTTTCAACTCCAACACGATGCTGAAGAACTCCACAAGTCGAACGGCGTCCGATCTCCTTCCCGGCAAGGTTGCGGATACGGTGTCAGCTTCGAGATGTGCCCGTCTCCTAACCCCCAGTCGTAATCGCCCCGATCCACGTTGGCTCCCGGACTTTGCCGCATATCGTCGGCATCGTGCGGCTGTTGAGCGTAATTCACGACTGCGTGAGCGTTATTAACGCCGGCGGCGTTCTCTTTTTTCGGATTCTTACCAGACACTTCGGGGTGCTGAAGCGATAGCCAATACCCCAAAATCGCGCCGCCCATTACGAGGGCAACGCTTTGACCGAACCGAAATCGTTTTACCGTCATGGAAACCCTTCCGCAGTGAATCACTGTATGAATCAGCGGGAAGTGGCACAAGCGTGCCCAGTATGCGCTGCCGGCACACCTGCGTCTGTCGGATGGAATTCAATTTCCGTGTAGCTGAAACGCGACACGCTGCTGGAGGTGCGGGTGACTGGGGTTGAGTCCGCAAAGCCATACCTTGCGACGCCCTGGGGCTTCGCGGACTCAGCCCCAGCCACCCAAATCTGATCAGCAACTCGAGACGACCGGACGGAGACTCCCGACCACCGGGCGGGCAGCATCTCATTTGACGATGCCATTTTCCAAGGCGAAGCGAATCAATTCCGCCGTACTTTGCAGATTCAGCTTTTCCATGATCCGCGCGCGATAGGTCGACGCGGTGCTGCTGCTGACTTTCATTTGACTGGCGCAGTCCTGCAGCGATTTGCCGGCACCGAGAATCTGCAGCACGTCGAATTCGCGTGCCGACAGCGCCTCGACGCCGACCCGCTCGCGGCGTGGGCGACGCAGGTGTCGAATCACTTCCTGCGAGACGCGCGGCGAAATGTAAATCTCGCCGGCGCACACCGCTTTGATTGCCGCAACCAATTCGTCGACCGCGGCGGATTTAATGAGGTAACCGTGAGCCCCAGCTTCCAATGCCCGCACGGCGTAGTGAATATTTTCGTGAACCGTCAAGACCAGAATCTTGATCGGGGGGCGGTGTCGCAACACCGCGTCGATCACTTGCGGCGCGTCGAGTTGCGGCATGGAATAGTCCAGCACGACGCAATCCGGACCGGTTGCCTCGATCACCTCGAGCACTTGCCGCCCGTCGCTGGCCTGACCTACGACGTTGACGGTGCCACTGTCGTCGAGAATTCGCGCCAGCGCTTCACGGACCATCGCGTGATCGTCCGCCAACACCACCGAAATGCGACGAGCGAGATTCATAACACCCGACCCCATCCCTCAATCATCGCAGCACGGTTACGTAGGACCGTTTCGCAGCGGCAAATCGACGACGATCTGCGTCCCCTCGCCGGGCACGCTCGTGAGACGAAAATCGCCCGCGAGCAATTCCACCCGTTCGCGCATGCCTAGCAATCCCAAGCGCGAGTTGCCCGGCTGCTCCACGTCAAAGCCTTGTCCGTCGTCCCGCACATGCATCCGCAAACGTTCCTGATCCGCTTCGATGTTCACCGAAACGCGATTTGTCTTCGCATGTTTCGCGACGTTGGTCAACGCCTCTTGGAGGATGCGATAGACATTTTCGCCGACGGACCGCGGGATTAGATGCGGCTGAAAGTTCATTTTCGCTTCGACCGCAATACCCGTGCGGTGTTGAAAGTCCGCACAGAAGGATTCGACGGCGTCGAGCAAACCCAAATCGTCCAGCACGGCAGGTCGCACACGCGTGGCGAACTCGTGCAAGTTGCGCAATAGCTGTTCGATTTCTTGCTCGGCACGGTCCAGCAGCAGTTGCCTTCGCTCGGAGTTCTGCTGGCGCGCCGCAGACTGCACGTCGAGACTGATGGCGGTCACCAATTGCCCCAGTTCATCGTGCAGCTCGCGTGAAATCATCCGCCGTTCGGTTTCTTGTGCAGCGAGCAATTGCGCCGAAAGCTGCCGCAACCGCGTCTCTGAATCAGCAATCCGCTGCGTCTGCTGTTGGCGCACCACAGCCGCTTGCGCCCAGTAATGTGCCAACACGGCCACCACCAACATCGCGCCGGCTGCCGTCAGTATAAGCTTCCACAGCAACTGCGACGACTCCGCGAATACCTGCTGGCGCGGCAAGTACGAAACCAGTATTACGGACATTCGCCGCCGCACGTCCTGTGGCGCGTCGGTGCCCCTTGCTGGATCAATCACCGTCAGGCGATTGGCAGAAGAACGCGCCGACAGATCAAATGTCCGCGTCACAAAAAAGCCTTCGGACTTTAAGAACTCCTCTTCCGATCGTTGCTTGACGGCGCGCCACGCTTGCGGAAACTGCTGGTCGAACGATCGCTCGTGGCCCAGCATCCAGCCCCAGGCGTCGCCCAGTTCGGGACCCAGTAGATACTGGCCGTCGGCCTTGAGTAGCAACGTCAAACCGGGCAGCGGAATTTCGTCCAGCTCGGTCAGCAATTGCGACCCGAGATAGTTGAGCGCTAACAAACCGCGCCGCCGGCCGGACGCATCAAATACGGGTGTCAGAAAACGCACGACCGGCTTTAGCGGCCGCTCGATCGCGCCGTGCTCGACGTTCAGATCGAAATCCGAAACAAAGACCTCGCCGCGCCGCAGCAACAACGCCTCCTGAAAATAGTAACGGTCATCCTTGCGCTGCAGTTCGCCGTGCGGCACGGACTGTGCGCGTCCGCCGGAAAAATTCACGCGGATCATTTCCTGGCCCGATTCGTCAAGGTAGCGAATCTGATCGTAGATCGCCTTGCGGTCGGCAAACCGTTCGTATTCGGCTTCAACTTCCCCGCGCGCCGATTCTTCGCCGGACAAATATCGCATCAGTACTTGCTGCTCGGCCAGGTAGAGCAAATCCGCGAACACCGCTGTTGTCTCGCGCGAAATCACTTCCAGCCCGACGTTGACGCGATGCCGGCCTTGTTGCTCGCGCAAGTCTCGCTCGTAATGCCGATCCAGCCAGTAGATGAGCGCAATCACAACACCCAGCGCGACAGCCGCCGCCGTGTCCGCGAGCAATTGCCGTTTCATCGCCGGCCACGACCAGCCGGCCGGACGTTGGTAATGGGTTTGTGATCCAGGTGACGACATCCGATTGATACCGTGCGGTGAAAAAAGTCGACGGAGCGGAAGACGGTCGGTTACTTTCCAGTCTACGGGCTGAAATCGCCGCTTCCCATCCGGAACTTGGGGGCGGGGCTTGCTCGGCTTGCCGTTCTCTGTGCGAACGACGCGGGATTGAGTAGACTTGCTCATGTCCTAACCGTGCTCGTAGAGGTTACGCCCGCCGAACGCAACTTGGCCGCTGTCACTTTAATTGCGCCTGTAGCTCAGGGGATAGAGCAACGGTTTCCTAAACCGTAGGTCGGAGGTTCGAATCCTCTCAGGCGTACTCTCGCACTTTTGCGAAACTAGCGAGATACCGCAGATAGCCTCCGAGCCCGTCGATTAACGACTTCGGTGCCTCGACAGGCTCGGAGGACCGTCGTACATCTTCCGGAGAGTCATGAAGCAGATCAAAGGCGAACGGTTGTACGTGAACTTAGGAGCGTCGCAAGTTCGGCGGCGGCTGAAGGGGCATGGTTTCGGTGTCCGCAAGGTGGAAAGCGCCGGTACACAGCGGGCGGTGATCATTCACACGGCGACAGGCCAACATCTGCGCGAACTGAAAGCTCTGTTCCAGGACGTGCTGCCGTCGGCCGAGGATGAAGGTCGAGACGAAGAAATCGAATCCACAACAAACGACTTGGTGCCGCCAAATCGCACCGAGTGATTCTATCGGGCGTGTGCCGACCGCGGTAAAATGCACCGGTTCGCACGGCGACCTTTTCAACCGTTTCAAAACGCTTTGGCAACAGGAGGACTTCCCATGGCTACTTTCGTTTCCAGCATCAAGTTCACGGCGCAGGGAATTCAAAACATTCGTGATACGTCCAAACGAGCCGCGGCGCTGAAAGCGGCGGCAAAGAAGGCGGGCGTTAAGATCAAGGAGATCTACTGGACGTTGGGGCCGAGCGACGGGCTGTTGGTGTTCGAGGCCGCGGACGACGAAACCGCAACGGCGCTGATGCTGCATCTGTCGTCGCAGGGCAACGTGCAAACCCAAACCTCGCGCGCCTTTACGGCCGGCGAAATCGACAAGATTCTGGCCAGTATGCCGCAGTAGAAACGTTTCGCAGGCAATTCAAAACCCGTGTCCCGTAGCGGACTTCGTGAGAATTCCGAAGTTTCACAACTTCGGCTACAGTTTTGAAATGTCCTCTAGTCCCGTAGCGGACTTCGTGAGAATTCCGAAGTTTCACAACTTCGGCTACAGTTTTGAAATGTCCTCTAGAGTTTTTCGGCGTCCGCCGACAGAGCCACGCCGCGGATGGCCATCAATAACGCGCGAGTTCGTTTCGCGTCTTGGGCACTGAGTGCCGTTAATGCCTCGTCGGCCAGATTGCCGATTTGCGACCACTTCCGAATTTGCCGGTTGGTTTTCTTCCGCTCGGCGCGTTCCGCCTCTTGCTGATTGATTGCTTTGCCTTTGGCCATGATCCGACTCCGCCGCAAAAAATGTGGGACGGATTGGCAATCCGTCCTACGTAATGTCCGAGACTGATACCTTGCCGGGACACGATCGACAGTGGTCTGATTCTATCCGCGAATCGCAACGGCCGGTAGCACGGCAGCGACACATTTCGGTGATGTTCAGTGTCCCTCGCTGGCGCGTCGGGCTTGTGCATCATCGCGGGCGGGCGCGGGTGCGATCCAGTCCTCGAGATGTTCGGCATGCTCGCGCAGTTGCGCGGCCATCTGCTTCCATTGAGCGGGATCGTCGGTGCGCAGCGTCCGCGCGACGTGTTCCAGCAACTCGTGTGGCGGGTGGAATTGCGTGCCCACGAACACGCGGCGCGTCAAATCGCCGAGAATGAACGACAGGTGGTCCTCGTGCTTGTCGGCGGGCCGGTCGCGGTCCAGCACGTCCGCCAACAGACGATATGCCGAAGCGTACTTATCCCGGTCAGTTTGATCCATGATAGCAATCCTCACCAGCTACAAATGTAACGGGCGGTCACCGCGAGTGCAAAGGACGCAGGCAGCGGGGGGTGAGAGGCGTAACACCGAACCTTACTGCGACAACGCGAAGGCGACAAACGAAACCGCGGTGGCCAGCGCGGCGACGCAGGCCCAACGCAGTGTGCGGAGCGGCCGGCGCCGACGCGGCTCGGCCAATTCCGGGGGCTTGATCGATTTGACGAGCTGCGCCAGCACGTCGAAGCCGTCGTTGTTGAGAAAACAGCAGCCGACGTGATGGCCCCCCTCGGCTTCCAGTTGCCACACAGCCTTGGCCGGAATGCGAACTAATCCGCCCAGCGCGTCGTGCATCTCCAACAACAAGCGCCCGCCGGGAGTGGCCGGCTGCGACGAAAACAATCGGAACCCGCCGGCCGAGTAGTTAACCAAACGCACGTTCAGCAGGCTGTCGCCGGCCAATTCCTGCCGCGCGCTGGCCTCCAGCGATATTTCGTAGCGCGCGTCCTGGCGTTGATCGACGTAGCCTGACGCGGCCAGCTTCGGCAATACATGGTCCGGCAACTCGCCCGCGAACACGCAACCCAAGTACCAACTATCGGGACCGGCGGGCCGCATCCAGCAGACCTCGGCATTCAACGTCAGATTCAATCCCAATTCGCTCACCTGCAGCCGCAGTGTGAACGCTTCGTCAACGGGAATGGGGCTGGAGATGGCCACCTTAGCACCACTGCGCGACAGGTCAATCAAGCGGCCTTGCACAGTGGCCGGCTGTCCTTGCGATGTCCACTCGACAATAATCACGACCTGATGACCGTCAAACGCCCGATAACGTGCTTCACGGCGTTGCGAATGGTTTTGGATGGTATCATTCATAAGGGTTCTAAGTTGCCCAGGGTCCAGGTGCGGCCACGGCGGAACGACGGAATCACCTGCCCCTGCTATTAAATAGCTTTTGCTTTCCTTGCATGACGAAGATTTTATGTGAACGACAGGAAATTATCTTACAGGGCCGAAGAATCCCACCTTACAGGGAATCTGGCGTCAAGCGGCCGACCGGCAAAGCCAAGGGGCGACGGAATTCTTATCGCAAGTTACGACCCACCCTGACAACAAGCTGACACCAGTGTCGGCTATGATTTCGTGGTCCCTTTGTGGACGTGCCCCCGCGTTGGCTGACAGAGGCAGGAGTCAACGCGGGGTTTTTATGCGCGCGTAAGTTGAGATCCCTGCACCTCGCTTGCACTCGCACCGCAGTATCGGCTAGATTTATGCCTCTACCGCCTTGGCCAAGCAGACCTGAAGATGGATTCGCAGTTGCACAATCGATACCGTCGCATCATACGATTTCTATCGTATTTGCAATCCGGCTCGCGGTATAACGCGGTCCAGTTAGCCCGCGAGTTTCAGGTCAGCCGCCGCACGGTGTTTCGCGACATCGCCCTGCTGCGCGACATCGGCATTCCGATCAGTTACGACGACGTGCGTGACGGCTATTACGTTCCCGCCGGTCAGCGCCTGCCGCAGGTTTCGGGGTTGAACGAAGATGAGCTGATCATGCTGGTGCTGGCGGCTCATCTGTCGCTGTCGCAATTGGTGCCCGAGACAGCCTGTACCGTGCGCGAGGCAACCGCCAAACTGTTAGGGACGTGTTCGGAACGCACACGGTTGGAAGTTTCGAATTTGCTCAACGTTTGTACGGCCGACTTTTTATGCGACGATCCGGGCACCGCGGCTCCCGCCAGTTCAGGCGACCATTTCGTGCTGCAGTCGATTTTGAACGCCATTCGTCAGAACCGGCAGATTCGCATTTCGCTCGCTGGCCCGTCGCTGGGTCTGGCCGTGCAAACGAAAATCGCTCCGTACCGTGTTGTGGTTTCCACGGATCGATGGTTACTGATTGGGCGATCGTCATTCGACCGCAAGACCTGCTCGTATGACATACGGAATATTCAGAAGGTCGAAATCACAGAGGAGTCTTATACCATTCCACGTGGATTTCGCTATCGCGATTTCGAATTGCCGGCAGGTGACGCTGCCGCGATGCCCGAGCACCGCATTCCACAGGCTGACCTCAGTCATTTATAAACGGCTGGGCGCGGCAACCACCGGCGCCAACGCGCGGCTGCAGACAGCATGCGGCTGTAGAAGGGGGCGGCCGGAATTTGCGTGGGAAGAACGGGGCATCCTTCCGGCAGACGATTGCCGTGTTTCCCGATCCTCCTCTCCCACTTGCCAGCCGCCATTTACGCTCGTTATCCCGTTTCCCTGTTTTGAGTCGAACCATCGTGAACGCAACGGTTAAAGAACTTCACTTAACGACGGACAGCGCCGTCGTTTTCCGCAATAGCCAAGGCATCGAGGCTCAAGGCACGCTGATGCGCTTGAATCGTAACGCCGTAGTCTTCGAGGTCTACAATCCGTACTCCATCGTCCAGTTGAGCGAAGTGCTCAGCGACTTGCGCATTCGGCGCGGCGACCGGGCCATCTACACGGGCCGGGCGGTGGTCACCAATTTGGTCAGCACGGGGTTGCTGCTGATCGTGTCGGCTTCGCTGGTCGATCCATGGTCAGACCTGATCGATCTTTCACCGGGGCCGCAGTTGCGCGACGAAGTGCAAGGCTTTGTCGCGGACTGGTCGCTGGGCAATCAACGGCTGCGCCCCAACTATCAGTTGTGCGTCAGCAACATCCGCAACTTTTTGGAGGAGCTCAGCCGCTGGCTGGAACACGGTGAAACAGTGGCCGGCATTTCCGAACCGGGCACGCCGCCCGATTTGGTGTCGGAGTTTGTCGGCGACGTCGAATCGATGGTGTCGCCGACGATGGACGAACTGTTCGCGAAGTTCGAAGACGAAGCGAAGCAGGTGTCCGACGAGGAGCTCGCGATTCACAAAGCGTTCGCGCGGCGCGAAGTCCATCCGCTTACGATGTGTGCCCCGTTCATGCATCGCACCTACACAAAGCCGCTGGGCTACGCCGGCGACTACGAGATGGTGAACATGATCATGGACGACCCGTGGAAAGGGCAAAACACGTACGCCAAGGTGGTCAACTCGCTACTGTTGCGGTCCGACACGGCCCAAGCGCACCGCAATCGCATCGAGAAGCTGGCCGAGTATCTGACGATCGAGGCGCGTCGCGTGAATGAACTTGGCCGGCCGCTGCGCGTGTTGAACGTCGGCTGCGGCCCGGCGGCCGAAGTGCGGCGGTTTATTGAAGACAGTTGGCTCTCCGATCGCACCGAGATCGAACTGTTGGATTTCAATCAACAGACACTGGAATTCGCGCAAGCGAGAATCACCGAGGTCATCCGGCGGCAGCGCCGCCGCACCGCGATCACGTACACTCACCGCAGCGTCCACGAACTGCTCAAACAGGCCACCGGGCGCAACTCCAGCGCCGAGCCCGCCTATGATTTGGTCTACTGCGCCGGTCTGTTCGACTATCTAAATGACCGCATCTGCGGGCGGCTGCTGAGGCTATTTCATTCCTGGACGTTGCCGGGCGGTCTGGTGGTCGCCACGAACGTCCATCCCCGCCATCCCGTGCGCGGCTTTCTGGAACACTTGCAGGAGTGGTATCTTGTTCTTAGGGATGAGGGACAAATGCGGCAACTAGTGCCGGGCCTCGGGCGGCAACGAGTGTGCTCGGAAGCCACCGGGGTGAATGTGTTCTTAGAGATCCGAAAAGTAGACGAATCAGGCGCGGTCTAACAACTCCAGCGCGGTCTCATGCTGAACTCGGCGGATGATAAGTTGCTGTGGGAAGCCTATCAGGAAACGGACCGGGATCTCCGCGTGCGCTCGACGAAGGCGGGCTGCATCCTGGCTTTGATCCTGATGCCGGCGGGCAGCAGCCTGGACTATTTCGTCTACCCGGAGTTGTTTTGGTTGATTTTTCGTGCGCGGATTGTGTGCGACTTGGTCTTGTTGCCGATCTTTGCCCTGCTCTTCACCAAGCTCGGCAGAAAGTACGTGCGCGTGCTCAGCGCACTATGGGTTCTGTCGCCGATGATCACGATCTGTTGGATGGTCTACGCGTCCGAAGGGGCCATGTCGCCCTACTACGCGGGTCTGAATTTGATGATTATCGTTACGTGCCAGTTGCTGCCCTATACGATCATCGAAGCGTTGGTGTACTGCGCGGTGGTGCTGGTCTGTTATGTCATCGCTTGTTTGGCACACGTGGGCGCTCAGATCGAGACGAGTGTGTTGTATAACAATGTCTATTTTATCGTCTTGACCGCGATTATCTGCATCACGGGCTGCCACTTTTATACGTTGCGCCGCATCTCGGATTTCCGGCTGCGGCATGAACTCGATTTGCGCAACAAACAACTGACGGAATTGGACCGGCTGAAATCGCAATTCTTCGCCAACGTGAGCCACGAGTTGCGCACGCCGCTGACGCTGATCCTGTCGCCCGTCGAAGCTTTGCTCAATCGCCGCCGGCCGCTGCCCGAAGGCGTTCGCCAAGCCTTGGAACTGGTCAAGCAAAACGGCCTGCGGTTGTTGCGGTTGATCAACGACTTGCTGGAAATCGTGCGCTTGGAAGAGGGCGGGCTGAAACTGCGGCGGCGGTTGGTGCGGCTCGACGAGTTCGTCCGCGGCATGGTCGAATCGGTGCGCGGACTGGCCACGCATAACAACCTCACGGTGGACGTGGTCGAATCCAACGAGCCGCTGGTGGTCATGGTCGACGAATCGCGTTTGGAAAAAGTCCTGTTGAATCTGCTGACCAACGCCATCAAGTTCACGCCCTCCGGAGGAACGATCAAGATCAGTTGGTGGCGCACCGACGGCACCGCCAAGGTCGAAGTCATCGATTCCGGCATCGGCATCGCGGTGCACGAACTGCCGCATATCTTCGACCGCTTTCGCCAGGCCGCGGGCTCCGGCGCACGGCAATATCAAGGGTTGGGGCTCGGCTTGGCGTTGGCCAAAGAGTTGATCGAAGAGCACAGCGGACGATTGACGGCCACTAGCCAACTGGGCTGCGGTTCGTCGTTCCTGCTGGAATTGCCCGTCGTTTCGGCCGAGGAAATTGCGGCAACACAGCCATCGAGAGAGACCGAGCCCGACGATGGCGGCGTGCTGCCCGAAATGTTCCGAGCGGCCAATCGCGCGGCCTTGACTGTCGATCCGGCCAGTGCCGAGCTGTCGACTTCAGGCAGCGGCACAACGCGCATCTTGGTCGTGGACGACGAGTCCGATATGCGCCGCTTTTTGGTTTCCACGCTTTCAGAAGAGTACACCGTGATGCAAGCCGCCGACGGTGAAACAGGACTGGCGCTGGCGGCCGATGAATCGCCGAAGCTGGTGTTGCTGGACTTAATGCTGCCGGGCATCAACGGTTTGGAAGTTTGCCGGTCGCTGCGCGCCGACGCGCACACCCGCGACGTGAAAATCCTGATGCTCACCGCGCGGATCGACGAACAATCCAAAATCGCAGCCCTGGAATGCGGTGTGGACGACTTCCTGACGAAACCGTTCAGCACGGTCGAAGTGAAAACCCGCATCAAGAACCTGCTGGCCGCCGCCGCGTTGCAAGACGATCTGCGGTTCCGCAACCAAGAGCTAAGCGACACGCTGGCCCGCTTGCGATCCACCGAAGCACAACTGGTACAGAGCGAAAAGATGAACGCTCTGGGCAGCCTGGCGGCGGGTCTGCTGCACGAGATCAACAATCCGCTGAACTACACGCTGATGGCCGTGCAGTCGGTGAAGATGTCGGCCGACCCCGACGACAAAGACCTGGTCGAAACGGTCGTGGACATCGAAGACGGCATGAAGCGCATCCGCGACATTGTCTCCGACCTGCGGGCCTTCGCCTATCCCGAACAAATGGACAAGCAGGAACCATTTGAGATTTTGGAAGCGGTCAAAACTGCGCTGCGATTCACCGCGCGGGAACTGAGCGGCGTGGAGGTCGAATCTGAACTGGTCAACGGCGAGCGCGTGGTCGGCTCGCGCACACACGTCACGCAGGTGCTGGTCAATCTCGTCACCAACGCCGCCCACGCCGTCGAACCGATCCGCGAGCAGCGACCGCCCAAAATCCGCATCGCCGCGGAATCGCAAAACGGGCGGCTGTTCGTGCACGTGCGCGACAACGGCGTCGGCATCGACCCTAAACTGCTGCCGCGCATCTTTGACCCATTTTTCACAACCCGTGATGTGGGCCAGGGCACCGGGCTCGGCCTGAGCATCTGCCATACCATTATTCAGAACCATGGTGGTAGAATCGACGTCCGCAGCGAGCAGGGCAACTGGACCGAGCTGACGTTCGACCTGCCGCTCTACAAATCGGAGGCCTAATCATGAATCGTGGCTACGACTACCGCAAATACGCCGTGTTGTACGTGGACGACGAACCACAGGCGCTCAAATATTTCGAGAAGGCTTTCAGCAAGGACTTTCGCATCCTGACGGCCCCCAGCGCCGCCGACGCCTGGGACCTGATCGAGCAACAGGGAGATCAAATCGGCGTGCTGATCACCGACCAGCGGATGCCGGCCGAAACCGGTGTCAGCCTGCTGGAACGCGTCCGCACTCTCCGCCCCAACGTAGTCCGCATCCTGACCACCGCTTACACCGACCTGAACAGCGCCATCGACGCGGTGAATGCCGGCGGCGCGTTTCGCTACGTCACCAAACCGTGGGAGCTTGCCGAGTTGAAGGGCATCCTCTTGCGGGCCATGGAGTTCTTTCTGGTGAAGCAAGACCGCGACCGGCTGCTGAACGAAAAGATCAGCGTGTTGCAGCGGCTGGTGGTGATGGATCGCGTGCGGGGTTTGGCGGCGCTGGCCGCATCGCTGGGTTGCCAGATTCAAAACTCCACGGGGGCCCTCAAGGCATACGTTCGCCAAGCGCCGCTCGAAGAGTCTCAGGTCTTCGCCGGCGACGACGTGTCGCAGTTGGACCTGTGGTCGCTGGCCCGCACCGAGGGCGAGAATCTGGTCCGCGCTGTGTGCGAGGTCCTCAAATGCACCTCACACTGGGAACGCTATTTTGAAACCAACGTCGACGTCGGCGCCGTCGTCCGCCACGTGATCGATCAGATGGAAACGAAAAAGGCCGAAGAGGGCGTCTCGTTCCGCATCGAAACCGCGCCGGGCCTGCGCGTGCGTGCCGACGTGAATATGCTGGAACGGCTGATCCGCGTGCTGACCGACCGCATCGGCGATATGGACGGCGACGACCGCGTGATCACCGTCCGCGCCACGCCCTGCGAAGTCCGGCCGGGCACCAGCGGCGTCAAACTGCACGTGACCAGCGACGGCCCCAATTGGCGCAACGGACAAGTCGCGTCGCTGTACTCGGCCGTGATCCCCAAGCACACGTGGCTGATGGGCATCGACATGGACGTCCTCTCGGCGTTCTTCATCGCGCATCACCACGGCGGCACGCTAACCATCCACGGCACCGCCCCGCTCGGTCCCGGCTTCGAAGTCCTGCTGGCCTGCGACCCCGACGCCTCCGAAGACTCCCACATCGACGCCGACTGGTTCGACGAAATCTTTTCCTGTCTGGAGGAACAGTACGGCGTAGCCGTGCCCGTCGCGTCGCGTTTCGTTCATGTCGTAGCGGCGCATTCCACATAGTAACCCGACGCGTAAGCGAGGCGGTATAACGACCCCCACTCGCCAACGCATCGGGTTTCTATGGCGGCGCGCTATCGTCAGGCGACCTATAAGCCGACAACCCCTTCGGCTAATATAGAAACAGTGGAACAATCCGCGGTTCGTCTGACGCCCGTAGTGCAAGCCGACAATGGATGATCTTCTGCAACGAGTGTATCAAGTCTTCTACCCCGCGCCGTTGACGCCGGAACAGCACGCACTGTACGTGAATTTGGACGAGGCCCGCGGCGAGGCCGATGTTGTCGGGCGGCTCGCCCGCAGAATTCGCTTCGCCGATCATCGGCCGACGTGCCAAGTGCTGGCGGGCCACAAGGGGAGCGGAAAAAGTACCGAACTGCTGAGGTTGAAACGCGACCTCGAACAAAGCACGCCGCGGCATTTCGTTGTCTATTGCGAAGCCGACAAGGACATCGACCGCAATGACGTCGATTTTCCCGAAGTCTTAATCGCCATCGTCCGCCAGCTTGCCGCGCAGCTCAAAGCGCCGCCCACCCACATCATCCTTAAGCCCGGATATTTCAAAGACCGCTGGGAGCGAGTCAAAAAATTCTTAACGTCCGAGGTGCAATTCGATTCGCTGGAATTGGACATCGGTTTGGCAACGTTGGGTGGAACGAGCAAGGCCAGCCCCGACGCTCGCAAGGAAATTCGTGCGCTGTTGGAGCCGGACACCAACAACTGGCTGCACGCCGCCAACGACGTGATCGGCCAAGCCGTAGCTGAACTCGTCAAGAAGGGCTACGCGGGCCTTGTCATCCTTGTCGACGATCTCGACAAAATGATCGTCCGCCCGCACGAGTCGTCCGGCCGCACGACCGACGAGCACCTGTTCGTCAACCGTGCGCCGCAATTGACCGCGTTCGGATGTCACGTCATCTACACGATGCCCCTGTCGCTGGCTTTCTCGCATCAGCAGGAAACAATCAAACAAACGTACGGCGGATACTTGCCGTTGGTGCCGATGACCAAGGTCATGACCCGCCCGCCGAATTCCAAAGTCTACGAGCGC
>JBGTKH010000504.1:0-5680 GCA_041744735.1 Pirellulaceae bacterium
GCCGCCGATGCGGCTCGCGATTGGATTCAACGTTTCAGCCGCATCCGCATTCCGAGTGCTTATCTGCGCAGCCACAACACGGTCACCACCGCCTTCCGCGAAGTCGTGGCGACGCCGAGCAAAAGTACGGTGCGCGTGCTCGTCGGCGGCAAGCAGGCGGCGCTGGGAACGATTGTGGACGCGAACGGCTACATATTGACGAAGGCCAGTGAATTGAAAGGCTCGTTGGAATGTCAACTGAGCGACGGCCGGCGGCTGCGCGCAGAAATCGTGGGAGTCGACTCGAACTACGACTTGGCGATGTTAAAAATCGAGGCCCGCGAACTGCCTAGTGTGCAATGGGCCGCCGACGCGGCGCCGTTGGTGGGCAGTTGGCTGGCCACGCCCGGTTTGGACAACGCTCCGGTTTCAATCGGCGTAGTGAGCGTCGCGCCGCGCGAGATCGAAGCTCCCAGCGGCATTTTGGGAATCATGCTGGAGCAAGACGATCGTGGCCCGCGCATCGATCAAGTGATGCCCGGCAGCGGCGCGGAAAAGGCGGGACTGCAGGTGAACGACGTTGTCACAAGCGCCAATGGCACGATGGTGGTCTCGCGTGAGGCCCTAATCAACATCGTGCAGCGATTTAAGCCCGGCGACAAGATCGAACTGTCGATTCTCCGCGGCGACAAGGAAATCAAAGTTACCGCATCGCTCAGCAGCCGCATGCAGCTTGCCGGCGGCGACCGCAGCGACTTTCAGAACAGTTTGGGCGGGGCGCTTAGCGACCGCCGCGCTGGGTTCCCAACGGTGTTGCAACACGACACGGTGCTGCGGCCGAACGAATGCGGCGGCGCGGTCGTGGATCTCGACGGGAAAGCGGTCGGCATTAACATCGCACGGGCCGATCGCGTGTCCAGCTTTGCGATTCCCGTCAGCGCGGTGAAGCCGCTGCTGGCCGATTTGAAATCCGGCAAACTGGCGCCCGGTCCGTCGCCCGACGACTTGAAACGCGCGCTGGCAGAGAAGATCGATCACTTGAGGAAATCGGTCGATTCATGGAGCGAGCGGCTGGCGCAGTTGCAGGACTCGTTAAAAAGGTCTCAGGCGGCGGAAGTTGCCGCTCAACAAGCTGCGGCCGCTGCCGCCGATGCCGCCGCCAAGCTGGCGGTGCAGAAGGCACACCAGGCCACCGAGGCGCTCGAAAAGGCGGCGCAGGAAGCCCAAACCTCGCTGGCGCGAGCCACCGCGGAACTGAAGAAGTTCGAGGCGGAAACCGTCTCTTTGGAGGAATAGATGCCGGACCGCGCTGAAAAGCTCCGCGCCACGCTGGCCGAGTTAGAGGCAGAACTGCAGTCGCTCGACTCGTTCGACGATGACACGCGCGCCATCCTGGAAGAAGCCGCCGCCGACATCGGCGCCGCCCTCCGCAAAGCCGGCCGCGACGACTTCGAACCCGACACCCTCGCCAGCCACCTGAAGCACGCCCTCCGCGGCTTCGAAGCCGAACACCCCACCCTCGCCAGCATCGTCAACCGCATGATCGACGGCCTGGGACAGATGGGGATTTAAGGGTTGCCAGAGTCAAGCGTCCGGATTGTCAAGCAATTCTTGTAATGCACCGCGTTACCGCCTGCCACGGCGTATGGCACACCGGCTTGGTCCAACGCCGACGTGGATCGCAACAACCGCTCGCGCACTTTCTCCACGGCCCGCACCATCCTTTCCAAAGATACATCACCGTACGACGCGTGCTGCATCCCCTCCACTCCGACAAAAAATCGTTTCCCGTGACACCAATGATAACAGACGGCTAATCGTCGAGCGAACCCGGATCGTGTTGCTGGCGTGTGTTGGACTCGAGGTACGAAGCGAGGATGATTTGAGCGGCGAGCATGTCACGGCGTTTTTGGCGCTGTTTCTTGGTCAGTTGGGCTCCGCCTAAAAGTTGTTCGGCTTGTGAGGACGTGTAGCGTTCGTCGTAGTATTGAACGGGCAGAGAAGTTGTCTCGGCGAGCCATTGGCCGAACTGGCGGGCCTCGTGGGACTTTTGACTCTCGTCGCCGCTCGTGTGCACGGGCAAACCGACGACGAAGCCGACAATTTGTTCTTGCTCGGCCAGCTCGCGAAAATATGCGGCATCGCCTTCCGCACCGCGGCGCGTGTAATTCTCAAACGGGCTGGCCAGCGTCCGCGAAGGATCAGTCACCGCGACGCCAATCCGCACGGTGCCAAAATCAATTCCGGCCAACCGGCCGCGTTCTGGGAGCGAATCGGTCATAATGGTATCTCGTCAGGTGGGAAGGGCTCAGACGTACAGAATTCAGAATTGCCGCGAATGACGTTTTCCAATTACCAGGACATACTCGCGGCAATTTTGAATTCTGTACGTCTGAGCCCCGCCCCTTCGCGCGGCTAGTCCGGGACAAGCGGCTGGCGTTGGTCGGCGGAGATAAAATGGCCGTGCCGCAAGAATCGCAACATGTACTCGTGAACTCGCGAATCCGACAGCAACGTGCGGTGCATCACGGGCAGCACGAGAAAGTCGCTCGCGCCAGGCAATCGTGTTTCGGCGACACTCACAATCAAGTCGTCATCGCCGTCGATCAATGGATTGTTGCCGTCGCCATCACCCAGCCCGCCGGCGAGTATGCCGAACTCACATTGCGGCGTGGCCAGTCGCGGCTGGAGCCTGTCCCAGTCCGTGGCCAGTTGCTTACCGCACTTGCCGTAGATCAAGCCGAATAGTTTGTTGTCGCGAAACAGGATCGCGAAGTCCGCACCGTTGTTGGGCGGCCCTAGCATCACGATACGATTAATCCGCGGATCGGGGCGGTGGCCGGATGCCTGGTCGGTCTGATCGCCCAAGTAATGGCGAATGACCAGATTACCTAAGCTGTGAGCGACAAAATCAATTTGCTCGACGCCTTCCAAATTCTCAATGACGCGAGCCAGCGCGGCGGCGTGCGACGCCAACGTGGCGCGCGTACTGGCGTACGAAACGTTCAACACTTCGTAGTCGCTGTGCCGCTTGAGATAATCGCAGATCTCGCTCATCGACTCGCGCGAGCGGCAAATGCCGTGCAGCACGATGACCACCTTGCTCTTAAGCGGCGGCAGGTTCGCCGCGCGCTTGCACTCCTCCAGCTTTGCCCGGCACTCGTCGAATTCGCCCCAGGCTTGCCGATGATTCTCTGCATCAAGTAACCGGCAGTTTCCGCTGTACACGTGCCGCTGAATCCGCCAGTCGTGAAACACCAACTCATCCGTCCAGAGCTGCTTGCCTCCCAACGTAAACGTGGCGCCACCGGGAGATGATTCGTCTGCAGCCTGCGTTGAATCGGAAGCAGGCGGCTGCGGAGGTTCGGCAAGAGACTGGCTAGCCGCTGCTAGCCACACGCTGGTCACGACACCTGCAATCGCAAGTCGATACATCGCTGAACTCCCGGAAGGACTCCGGCCTATAAATACTCTTCCCATCCGCGCTCCTTCAGCAGTTCGACGACTTTGCGAATGGATTCTTCGTCATTCTTATTTGCCACCAGCGTGGCATCGGGCGTGTGAACGACGATGCAATTTTCCATTCCCACGGTTACCACAAGATGGTCGTTGCTGCTACGGACGATCGTTCCCCGCGTGTTGATCGCCAGATGCTTTCCGGCCAGCGTGTTCTCGTTTTCGTCAGTCCCTCGCAGGCGGGCCAGCGACGGCCAATTACCCACGTCGTCCCATTGATACGGCGCTTCGACGACGATCACGGCATCGTGGCGTTCCATCACGGCGTAATCAATCGACTTGCCGCGGATGGCCGCGAACTCGCGAGCGAACACGTCGGCGTAATCCGGCTTGCCGAATGCCTCGCCGATGCGTTGCAAGTGACCGTACATCTCCGGCTCGTGTTTTTCCAATGCCGCGAGTATCGTTTTCGCCTTCCACACGAAGATGCCCGCATTCCAGTAACATTTGCCGGTTTCCAGGTACTGACGCGCGACTTCGGCGGTGGGTTTCTCGCGGAAGCGGCTGACTTGAAACGTTTTTAGCGGAGCAGAAGCAGTCGCGGCGTCCTTCAACGCCTCACCCCTTTCGATGTATCCGAAAGATTCAGCCGGATAGGTTGGCCGCACGCCGAATGCGACAATTCGCTCGGGCTGTCGTTCGACTAACTCGGCAGCGTATGTCACAGCGCCGCGGAACTGCTCGTCCGTTTCAATCACGTGATCGGCCGGCATCACGACCATCGTGGCGTCGTCGTCCTCGCGGCTGACCAAAATCGCAGCCAGGCCGATGCAGGGCGCCGTGTCTCGCTTACACGGCTCGCCAACGACCGCGTGTGCGGGCAACTGCGGCAACTGCTGGCGAATCGCATCGACCAGCCGCTCGTTGGTAACCACCAGCGTACGCTCGGGCGAAACCAAATCGCCCAGCCGGTCCAGCGTGGCCTGAATCATCGTCCGCCCGCCCACCAAATCTAACAACTGTTTCGGCCGTGCCGCCCGGCTGGCGGGCCAGAATCGTGTCCCCGCTCCGCCCGCCATGATGATTGCGTGTAGCATCTTACCTCGAGAGCCTAAAGAACGTAGCTGAACTCGTGAGAGTTCGGATCTACGAGTGATTGCACGACGACCGAAGTCTCACGACTTCGGCTACTCTGACACTTGAACGTTCACAAGTTAGTCTAATGAAAATACGTCGGTTCCGTGACCCGCAACCCGGGAGCGATCTTCCCGGCGAATTCTGTGGCGTCGAGAGCGAATAGGTCGCTGATCTCCACTCGAATTTCGTCGCCGACGACCGCTCCTGCACTACGCAGCCACTGTTGATGTAGTTCTACCATCATCGTACGCGCCGTTTCGGGCGTGTCTACCTTTTCGGTGTCGGCGTTCTTGACCGGCGCGAAGGCCTGTGACTTATCGGCTTCGACCGCGATCGCATTTCGTGCGAAGGGCAGCAGGTCGAAAATGAATCGCTCGAACTTAATCGCGTTGGGCTCTTTAGGCTCGACCGATTGGCCCTCGGCGTTCACAAACGGCGTGGGCTTTTTGGCGCGATGAAACGGCAGAGCGTCGGCGCGCTGGCTCATGCGGTCCAGGAACGCCGCGTCGAAAACGTGCACGGCGAGATTGCCGGCCCACAGTCGCAGCGAACCGTCCGCGTTGCGCTGCTCGGCCGCCTCTTTCGGCAGATCACTGTATTCGATGATTCGCACCCGGTCGTCGATGGACACAACGTTCCCGACGCGTTCCATCGGTCCACTCTTTTCGACCACTTGCGTCGTCATCTCCGACCCGGCCAAGAGATGAAAGCCGACCAGGCCCGCGTCGCAGATTTGCGTGAGCGGGTTGTCCACTTGGCCGTAGAAAAACTGCTCGACACCGCGCTGCTGTGCATCATGAAGGCAGCCACTGTTGTGCAGCGCGGCCAGCATCCCGCCATGCCCATCCGGTGCGAGAAACAGCGAGCCCTTTTCGGCCAACAACAAGCTCCCCGTCGCCGCATCGACGGCCGGCATCGTGCCTTGGCAGAAGACGTGGACATCGTCTTGCCGCAGCCCGAAGCGTTCATGCTCGTCGAGGAACCGCAGCGTTTCCTCGTGCGTGGCCGGGCTAGTCATCAGGTAAAGCGGAATGCAGACGCCATAACGCCGCGCAATCGCCAATAGCCGCTCGAAGAGAATCTGAAACAGCGACTTGCCCGATAGCGG
>JBGTKH010000505.1:0-22233 GCA_041744735.1 Pirellulaceae bacterium
CCGCTGGTTCCGCACGGCATGTCCGTGATCCTACACGCTCCAGCCGTGTTCCGCTTCACTGCCCCCGCCTCACCCGACCGTCATCTGACTGCCGCCGCCGCGCTCGGCGCCGACGTCGCCGGCGCCGCTCCCGATGGCGCAGGCGAAATTCTCTCCGCTCGCATCATCACCTTCATGCAGCGCCTGAACATGCCCAACGGCCTGCACGCGCTCGGCTACACCACTGATGACATTCCCGCGCTCGTCCAAGGCACGCTGCCTCAACACCGCGTCACCAAACTGTCCCCAATTCCCGCCAGCGAAACCGAACTAACGCGGTTGTTCCAGGATTCGATGTCGCTTTGGTAGAACTTGCGGTGGGCGGGTCGTTGTGGGCGGGTCACGTTGTGTGCGGGTCGTCGTTGTGGGCGGGTCACGTTGTGGGCGGGTCTCACGTTGTGGGCGGGTCTCCCGACCCGCCCACGCTTTCGGCGATCAGTTACGCGAACTGACTTTGTCCGCGCCGGGAAAATCTTCGGGCACGGGCAGGGTGACTTTGCCGGTGGCGGCCCACTGGGCTCCGCGTTGCAGCGTGGTGATGAAGCCCACGCATTGCATTGAGTAATCGCCGTGTCCCATGACGTTGGTGACCACGCGGCCTTTGCCGTAAGGGATCACCCACAGCATCGGCTCGTGCTGGCCTGTCCCTCTTTGATCCGGAGCGGCATAAGCGGTGGCCAGAATCTGCATGTTTTCGGCCGGGCCGCGTTGGCCTTGATACAGTTCATCCTTGGCGTGCATCCAGGCACTGGGCAAGCCGCGCGTGATCGGGTGCTCGGTGTCGCGGATCACCACTTGGAATTCGTGTTGCGGCCCGTGTCCCGCGCCGGGGCCTTCGCCTTTGGGTGTGCGGACCACCTTGCCTTCATCGTTGAACGTCACCCGGTCGCCGAAGCTATTGCCGCGCCAGCCGAGCCCGATCATGTCGTTGTACTGCTGCCAGCCCGAGAAGGCATTGTTCGCCGCGTGCACCACGACCACGCCACCGCCGCCTTCAACGTAATCGACGAAATCCTTCTGCGTTTTCTCCGACCACATGTCGCCGTTGTAGTTCAAGACTAATACGTCGTACTTGGAGAATTCCGGATTCCAGCCGCTCATATCCTGTCCCTTCGGCGGCGAGGTGGCGACGTCGACCGCGAACATGCCGCAACTCTCCAACCCCGTCTTCAACACAGGCGTCGTCGCCTGCCAATTGTGATTGTTTTGGCCGTCGACAATCAGGGCCTTCAATTGCGGTTCCGCATGGGCCGTCAGGCTGATGGCGAAAACGATGAGTAACGTCAGTGAGAAAGTTCGTCGCAACATGGATTTAGTCCTTGCCGAGTGATGGTAATTAGCGGGGTCCGGTGCCACAGTGGCGATCCAGTTTAGCCGCTGCCGCCGCCAAAAGAAAGTATTTTGGATTGTGGAGTGTGGCGACGTGTGGCGACTTGTCCGATGTAGCCGAACTCGCCAGAGTTTGGTTTTCCCGAGATCCGGCCAAAGTCTGGCGACTTCGGCTACCCAACAATGCACGGCTGACCGTGGACTAGCTCCAAGCCGCGTGAACCGCCGAGAAGCTGGCGGTGCGATGAGGCCGGAAGAAACGGTGCAGCAGTTCCGGCTGAGCGGCGAAGTTCAGATGCAGGCGGCTGGCAATCACTTGATGCGCGGCCAGCAAATCGTTTTGATGCGGCGGTGCTGCGCAACTGGCCAGCGATTCGTGGGGCTCGATTCGCCAATTGGAGTTGAGATAGCCACGCAACCGCGAAGCTGCAGTTCCCAGCCACGTGTCACGAGTCAACGTGATCTCGACCGGTTGCATCGGCGCAGTGGAAGGACAGAGATGCGCGACTGCCGGCAACAATCCGACCATTGGCAATTGGCGTCTGTCACCGAGCACCATGTAGCGCGATAGATATGCCACGCCGCTGCCTTCCGCGTAGATGCGCCCGCCGCGACGTGCGTGACTGCGCAGCGACTGCTTCATGCAATGGTTGGCTGCCAGTTGCTCCGCATGATTCTCTGCATTTCCGCAACCTAAGTACACCAAATCGGTGTCTGGCGGCAAACCGTCACCGCGCAATGGCGAGAAGTCACGGATGGTTGCGCCGTGAAGTTCGAGTAAATCTAACGTGTCGAGGAAGTAGCAATGAAACGCTTCGTCGTACGCTACGGCAACGTTCAGTTCATCCGCGAAGTGGTCCGGTTGGAACAGTTGCGCGTTGACGTCGGGGAACTCGCGCTGGCCGGCGATCCTCAATAGCCGGTCAAGCTGGAGTCGCGGCAGCAATACGTCGCCCAGCGCGCGGCAAAAATCCAGCGACGGCTGGCTGCCACGCGGCAACTTGGCAATCATCCCGCGGAGAGTTGCTGCTTCCTCCATTGCCCCCAACACGGGCACGCCCCACAGCGACTCGATATTCGTGCGCCAGCGACAGGCTTGGGCACTGTCCCGCACGCGGTCGAGCAGCACGCCGTCCACTTGTGGCGGACGTGCGGGTAACCGGCAACCGTCGAATTGCGAAGCGTCCAAAATTACGATCCGCGGCAATTCCAACCAGTCGCACAAAGTGTCCAGCGTGCCGCCGCGTGTTTCGATCGGCCGTTGCGATCCGCTGAACCGGCCGTTGACAATTGCCAACTCGCACGATCGAGCTCCGTGATAGAACACTTCGCGGCAGACGTCCCTCGACATCAGCCAACTATCAAGGTGCCGCGGATTCTGGCCGGTGATCATCGTGGCCGCGTCGAAGGGCACAAACCGGGCCTGAGAGAAAAACAGTTGGACGTGCGGACCAATGCGTTCTAACACATCCATTAAGGCCCAGAGCAATGGCTGGCCATCGACATCTTCCTGCATGGTCCCTAGAGCAATCCGCGGCAAATGCGACATTCCGGTTGGCCTCTATAGGGAGGAAGTTATAACGCGAACCCCGGCGGATAATCGCCCCGACATTTGCGCCGCGCGTGTCAACTGGCGATGAACAGCCGGCGTCCTTTCAATTTTAAAGGTTGTGCCTTACGGCTTCTGCATTCTTAGGCCCCGCGCGAAGCGAGTCAAGTGGCATTATTCTTGGGGTACGGGGTTCTCGGGCGCCGGCCGTTGCGGTTGAGCCGCTTCTAACGCCAGCGCGGCAACACTCACTTGCAGCGTCGTCGGTTTGCCTTCGCGGATTACTTGCACCTTTTGGCGAGAACCGAGCGGCTTCTGTTCGACGACGTCTTGCAAGTCGCGCGGGTCGCGCACGCGTTCGCTAGCAAATTCCACAATCAGGTCATCCGGTTTAATGCCCGCTTCGGCGGCCGGAGTGCCGGGCAGTACTTCCACAACCAACACACCTGAACGTAATTGCACGCCCAGCCGCTTGGCCGTGTCCGGGGTGATTTCATCAATGCGAATTCCCAAGTACGCGCGACGGACTTGACCGTGCTTGACAAGTTCATCGGCCACCCAGCGGGCGCGGTTGATCGGGATGGCGAAGCCAATGCCTTGGTACCCGCCGTTGTTCGTGGCGATCGCCGCGTTAATGCCAACCACTTCGCCATCCAGATTGACCAGCGGCCCGCCGGAGTTGCCGGGGTTGATCGCCGCATCGGTTTGCAACAGCTTGCCGCGGCGAATCTGATGAATGATGCGGCCCTTGCCGCTGATGATGCCGGCGCTGACCGTGGCCTCTAACTCAAACGGACTACCGATGGCGATCACCCAGTCGCCGATTTCAAGATTGTCCGCGTCGCCGATTCGCGCGGCCGTCAGCGGGCCGGCATCCTTGATCTTGATGATTGCCACGTCGCTCATCGGATCGGTCTTGATTTCATCGGCTTTCACTTCGCGGCCTCCGGGCAGCCGCACCAAGACTTCCTCGGCCTGATGGACGACGTGCGCGTTCGTCAAAATGATGCCCGAGGCATCCAGGATGATTCCCGATCCAATATTGCTTTCCAATTCCGGCAACGCAGGTTCACCCGGTTCGTCGTTACCTTCGGGAATATCGAATGGCAGTTGTCCTTCGGGAAACAATTGGCGGAAGCGCGGGTCTTTCATCAAGTCGCGGATGTCGCCGCCGCGGCCGAGCATCAGTGGTTTCGACTTCGCAATGATCGTGACGACCGACGGGCTGGCTGCCTCGGCCGCGCCACGGAAGGCACGCGACAACGACTTTGCGTGCAGCACGGCGTTGCCGTTCTCCTGGCCGCTTGACGCCGGTGCGTCGAGAAAACCGACAACGATAAAAAGAAGAGTCGCAGCAAGAGCCGAAAGCGTCGAGCATCGCGGTCGTGACTTCGTATCCATAGCGTATCCCTAGTAAAATGAAGTGTGGAGTTGTTTCGCATACCGAGGCCGCTTGGGCCGGCAACATTATACGACGGATTGCGGCGAGGCCAACATCAGCGCGCGGCAAAAGCTGGGGACGTTGTCCGCGTTGACAAGAAGCGAGCCCCTTGATAGGGTGACCAAACAGTGCCTGTCGCGCGCAGGTCGAGGAAATGATAGAGACTTCCCAGCCAGTACCCGCCGACGAGTTGCTTGACACCTTGGTGCGTTGCGAGCAGCGCATTGGCTACTCGTTTGCAGACAAGTCGCTGCTGCGCGCAGCGCTCACGCACGCCTCGGGGGCCGAGCATCGGCTCGCGTCGAACGAACGTCTGGAGTTTCTCGGCGACGCAATTTTGGGGGCGGTTGTCTGCGAGTTGCTCTATCGCTGGTTCCCCAACTATCTGGAAGGCGACCTGACGAAAATTAAATCGGCGGTGGTCAGCCGGCAAACGTGTGCCAAGATCAGCGACGCAATGAATCTGCAGGAGTTTCTGATTGTCGGCAAAGGCATGACGACTAGCCCCTCGGTGCCGCCTTCGCTGTTGGCGGACGTGTTCGAGTCCGTGTTGGCGGCGATCTATCTGGACGGCGGCGATGCGGTTTCGCGCGAATTCATCGAACGGCACATGGGCCCGGAGATCGAACTGGCGGTGACCGGCGACATGGGCGAGAACTACAAGTCGCTGCTGCAGCAGTTCGCGCAGCGCGAATACGGCACGACGCCGGTCTACCAGTTGCTGGACGAAAAGGGCCCCGATCACAACAAGTGCTTCAAGGTCACCGCCCAAGTCGGCACGCAGCGTTATCATTCCGCCTGGGGACGCAACAAAAAAGAAGCCGAACAACGCGCCGCTTGCAATGCCTTGGAAGAGTTGAAAGGCCAAACTGCGCCGTTTGTTTCCGAGTGAACTCCTTTCAAAACGCTTGAACTTTGTTCACTAAGCGACGCTGTCTGACTCTGCCGGCGATTTTTCCAAGCGTTGAGCCAGTCGCGGCTTGCGTCATTGCACGATCAACGATCTGCCGATTGGCATGCGCGCTGCGTAATCAACGTGCAATCATGTCTCGTCTTCATCTCTCTCGTGTGAACAAAGGAGTGTGCCATGTTAGTCCTGACTCGAAAGCTGCAGGAGCGAATCCGCATCGGAGACAATATCACCATCACCGTCTTGCGAGTCAAAGGAAATACCGTGCGCGTCGGCATCGAGGCTCCGCGCGACGTGCGTGTGGTGCGCGCCGAATTGCCGCCGAAACAGCGCGTTGAATCCAATGCTGGCCAACCGGTCGAAGCGCTAACGACGACTTCCGACGCCGGGGCGCGCGACGTTACGGCGGACGAGAAATCGAGCACGGGAGAAAAACAAGCCGCACCCTATGCACCGGGCCGCATGGCACCGTTGGCCAATCGCTTGCCAATGCTGGTCGCGCATGCGTTCTGAGTGACTTTGTCATTTGGTAATCCAACGCCTAAGTCGTAGCTCGGGACCATTGTCCCGAGCAGCAACGGCCGCGAATTGCTCGGGACAATGGTCCCGAGCTACGATGCGACGAGCAAACGCCGTCGCACACCCTCACTGACGCGTCGGGTTGCGATGCGCGTTGAAGCGATCAGCGCGGCTGGGACGGAGGCTCAAAGCTGTCGGTGATGGTTTGAAAAACGGGGGCCGTTGGAAAGGGACTTGTGGGTGCGGGCCACGGCGCGTGGTGGTAAGTAGCAGGCATCGCCGCCGGAACGCGATGTGATTCGGCGTACATTTCGGCCAAGTGCTCGCGCAGGATTCGCCGCACTTCCAATACACTGCGCGGGTGCTGGTGGACCGTGACGTGGTCCGCTTCCACTTCGATTTGCGAATCGACGCGATCTAGACTCGCGCTGGCCAGCGACACCACGCCGTCACCGTCGCCTGCGATCTTGCCGAGAAATCCCTGATTCGGCGCTCGGCCCAGGACATTGTGATATCGCACCCACGGCGCACGCGGCGCCGCGAGAAGTGCGGGAAACACAGGCGAGTCCGGAGCCAGCGAGTCGATACTGGTGGTGATCGTCAGCAGTTCCGTGTTGCGGAAGTAGCCCGGATTGTCGCGGATCACGCGCTGGCTGGTCTGCGTGAGCATCGACGGCAACGCGATCAGCTTATGGCCCAGCCAGCGTGTGGCACTGTTGGCAAAGTTGCTGCCGCGGTGTGGTGTGCCCAACGTGACGACTCGGCGCACCGACGGGTTGGGATGAAAGAACACGGTGCCTTGCAAACTCTGCCGAGTTTGTTCGTCGGCATTCAACTCGTCGAACGGTCTGTCCGTGACCAGGTGCCAGAAGTCTTCGCCGCTATCGACCGTTTGCAGCATCGACACCAGCCCGCCCATGCTGTGGCCAATCAGCACCATCTGATCCAGCTTTGGCGTGTTGTGTTGCGGGTCCAGATTGCGGCGCACGTCGGCTACGTCGGCGCGCATCTGGGCCGCGCTGATCCAAAACGGCTGCCCGGTCGGATACAGGTAGAACCAAAACTGATAGTGGTCGCGAATCTCCGGCATCGCCCGCAGGTCGTTGAACATTTCCATCCACGTCTTTGGGCTGGACCAGAGCCCGTGCACCATGACCACGGGAATTTTGTGCGGGTCGTATGGTTCGAGCATGTACAGCCCGCGGAAATCTTTGGCGAAGTCGGCGTCCAACAGCGCGAACGTGGCCAAGGCATTGGTGCGCACCAGCGGGTCGTTCAGGTAGAAGGCCAGCGGCGTGCTTAGGTCACTTTCCAGCGGAGCACGTCGATTGGCCACGATCACGTCCGTGGTGACCAACGGGTCACAAAGTTCCAACGCACAGTGCACCGCTGGCCCGTTGGCCGAGCCCGGCGCACGTGTGCTGGGCAGCACGCGCAAAAAGGCGGTCACAGGGAACGTCAGACCGGGCGGATAGTATTGCTCGGCGGGGCTTTCGTCGGGATGTGACTTGCGCACGGCGATTAGTGGCACGCCAAGTCCAAACGTTTGATGCTGGTTATTCAGTCCCTTCAGTTCGTAGTCCGACACAAACTCAAAGCGATCGAAGTCATCCGCATGCCAGCGGCCGTTGACCACAATGGCGATGTCGATCTGCTGGCCGCACGAGTTGATCGAATGCGTGTAGCCGGGCCGCAGTTTTTCGTGCTTGTTGACGATTCGCAGCGCGCCTTCCAGCGACGAGTTGTACAGTTCGCACACCTGGCGGAATTGAGGATCGTACGGATTCCGCCCAACGTCGAAGCACGGTTCAAACAGGTAGGCATACGCATGAGCGACCGATGCGCCATACATGTCCAGTGCCGTCGCGTCGTCGAATTTCGCCTCGGCCTGTTTGGCGTTGATGTAGGCCAACTCGGCGAAGGCGTAGACCTTGTCCGGCGTCGGTTCGCTGTTGATGCTGGCCTGCAGTTGAGCCAGCCCCTGCTGCGGATCTTGCTTCATCACCTGCGCCAAGTCGGATTGTCGCAGCACTTGTTCAGTGCGCGGCGTGGGCTTCGGACCGCGGCGCGACAGCAGTTGCAATGGGCCGGCCAGCGGGTTGCGCGGCGACTTGCGGACGGTGACCAAACCCGGCGTCGTGTACCCCACGACGTTGGCCACGCGTCTTAATGAACCAGAATCGAGCGACACGCAGCCGCACAGCCAGATGCTGAAAACAAGCAGCGTCGCGGCACGGAGGTACCGCGGCGAAAACCACGCGGCACCGGCGGCCGCGCGGCAACGATTTGACCACACGTCTCGCTTCATCTATACAGGAGACAGTTACAGGTTACAGGAAACAGGTTGGGTGGGAACGATGCCGTAGCCGAACTCGTGAGAGTTCGGAAACCAGAAGTCTCCCGACTTCTGCTACGACCCGTCGAGCAAAAATTGACGGAGCAAAAGACGAGCGCTGATACGGCAGCGCCAGAATAAAGCGAGACGCCGTCGTCAGGTCAATGTCGATTTCTCAGTTTCCGTCTCACAACAAACATATTCACGGAACTAGCTCATGAAAATAACGATGAAGCTGCTCACTGCGTTGCTCATTTCGCTTTTTGCTAGCGTCGCTGCCGCCGGCCCGCCGAACGTTGTGATGATTCTCTCGGACGATCAAGCTTGGACCGACTACAGTTTCATGGGTCACGACGTGATCCAGACGCCGCACTTGGACAAGCTGGCCAAGGAGAGCGTTGTGTTCACGCGCGGCTATGTGCCCAGCAGCCTCTGCCGGCCCAGCCTGATGACGTTGACCACCGGCTTGTTCCCTCATCAGCACAAGATTGTGGGCAACGATCCGCCGCCAGGGACCGACCGCGGTGCGATGCTCAAGCACGTCGAGAGTCACCCGACGTTGCCCCGCATGCTGGCAGAGAAAGGTTACTTGAGCCTGCAGACAGGCAAGTGGTGGGAAGGCAATTACACGCTCGGCGGTTTCACGCACGGGATGACTCACGGCGACCCGCGGCGCGGCGGGCGGCACGGTGACGACGGGCTGAAGATTGGCCGGCAGGGACTTAAGCCGATTTTCGACTTCGTTGACGAGTGTGGTGACCGGCCGTTTTTCATCTGGTATGCGCCGCTGCTGCCTCACACGCCGCATACTCCGCCTGAGCGTTTGCTGAACAAGTACTCGGGCAAAGTCGATTCGCTGCACGTTGCACGCTATTATGCGATGTGCGAGTGGTTCGATGAAACGTGCGGCGAACTGGTTGACTACATCGACCAGCAGGGGCTCGGCGAGAACACGTTGATCGTCTATGTGACCGACAACGGTTGGATTCAGAATCCCGCGGCTCCGAACTACGCACCCAAGAGCAAACGTTCGCCGTACGATGGCGGCATTCGCACGCCGATGATGGTCCGCTGGCCGGGCAAGCTGACGCCGATGCGCGACGATACAACGCTCATCAGCAGCATCGACCTCGTGCCCACGATTCTGGCCGCCTGCGACTTAAAGTCTACCGCTGAGATGCCGGGCCTGAATCTGCTCGATGTTGCCGCGGGAAAGGCTCCAGCTCGCGACGCGATTTTCGGTGAGATCTTTGAACACGACATGGCGGACATCGACGACCCAACCGCGAGTCTGCTTTATCGCTGGTGCATTGAAGGGGAATGGAAGCTCATCGTTGCCAAAGACGGCAAGCAATCGGAGCTTTACAATTTACAAGCCGATCCGCACGAGTCAAAGAATCTGGCCGCGGACCATCCTGATCTGGTCGAGCGGCTGGCGACGCGCATCGATCAATGGTGGCGGATTGCCGAATGACGCGGGCCGCCCTTCGATGAAATGACCAAATCCGTGACCAGCGACGTTTCCCATGAAGTACTTGCCATCCGCGGCGGACGGCCCGTGATTCCCGCAGGGCCTCCCACTTGGCCAATTCCGGACGAAGATGTTCGAGCGGCTTTAGAAGCTGCGTATGCCGACGGAAGCTGGGGCCGATATCACGGTCCACACTGCGAACGTCTGGCGGCGCAACTAGCTCAAATGCACGGCGTCGAGCATGTGTTGCTTTGTTCGTCGGGCACCGTGGCCGTCGAGTTGGCCCTGCGCGGGCTGAACGTCGGCGCCGGGGACGAAGTGATTCTGGCGGCTTACGATTTCGGCGGAAATTTCCGCGCGATCGAGGCCGTCGGTGCGCGGCCAGTGCTCGTCGACATTCATCCGCGGACGTGGTGCATGGACGAAAGTCAGATCGGCGATGCCGTTAGCGCGACGACGCGCGCCATCATCGTGTCGCATCTGCACGGCGGGATCGCCTCAATGAAATCGATTTGTGAATTAGCGGCGCGCCACAATCTCGCCGTTGTCGAAGATGCCTGCCAGTCACCTGGCGCGATCGCCGGCGACCGCATGGCGGGCGCATGGGGCGACGTGAGCGTTTTGAGTTTCGGTGGCAGCAAACTACTTACCGCCGGCCGCGGCGGCGCGGTTATAACGAAACACGCCGATGTCCATCAGCGCGTCAAAATCTTCTGCGAGCGCGGCAACCACGCCTTTCCGCTGAGCGAATTACAAGCCGCCGTCTTGCCGCCGCAGATCGACAAGCTGGCGAAGCGAAATGAAAAGCGGCGCGAGAATGTTGAACGATTGCACCGCGCCTGCAGCGACTTGCCGGCGCTCGTGCCCATTCTGCTCGACCCCGTTGAGAGTCATCCGGTCTATTACAAACACGCGTGGCTCTACGAAGCTGATCGTTGCGGCGGGCATTCGCGCGACACGTTGATCGCCGCCCTGCAGGCAGAAGGCGTGAAAGTGGACGCCGGCTTTCGCGGCTTCACTCGCCGCCCACTGCGACTCTGCCGCAAGATCGGAACGCTGCGCAGTAGCCAGCACGCGGCGGAAGCAACCGTTCTGCTGCATCATCCCGTGCTATTAGAAACGGCCGAGTCAATGCAGCGAGTTGCCGATGCGTTGCGAAAAGTCGTCGCGGCGCTGGTTTAGCGCGCCAGGCGAGGTGCCGTCGCGGCGTGAGCAGCGTAAACGCTGTTCGGGACAAAAATTGCCGGCGGCGCCTCCGCTTTGGGCTCATCAAACTGGTTTACTGCCGAGACCAGTTCGCCACGCACGATCCGCACGTCGTCCGGAGCCTCGATGCCAATCGTCACACGATTTCCTGCCACGCGGTTCACGACGACCGAGATGCCGTCGCCAATCACAATTCGCTCGCCAACTTTCCTGCTGAGCACCAACATTGTTCTTTCCTCCATGAAATAGTAGGACGGCTCTGCCAAGATGACAGGCCGCGTTCGTGAATGGGGTGGCCTCCGCAGCAAATGCGGTGCCAAATTAGATCTGGATTTCTTGGGCGATCGCGAAGAATTACTCAAGTCCAAGTGTCGGGATACGTTGGATCAAGTCACCAAAATTTCGCTCGCGATTCTGAGTCAGCGCCGCGCGTGTCTCAAAATAGGACGGTCGGCGCTGCGCGAATTGTCTCAACCTTGTTCAAGTTGGTTGATCAATGCCCACTCAGGTTCAGCTAGTGCACTATCAGCCGTGCATTGATGGGTAGCCGAAGTCGCCAGACTTTGGCCGGATCTTGGGAAAACCAAACTCTGGCGAGTTCGGCTACATCCATCAGTCGACAGTTGACGGAGCACTAGCTTGCAAGCTGAAGTCGTGCGACGCTGTGGGCATCGCGCCACATCGCGCCACTTCAGCGTCGCCCGAGAAGTTTGATTTGTGGTTCAATGAGAGGGCATTGCTTGCCTAGATGTAAGGGGTACAATGCCGGCCATGAATTCGCATGCCCAGCCATCAATTCGCCGCGTCTGCGCTGTGACCTTCCGGGTGCAAGGTTCGTTGATCGAGTTTTGCCTCGCCGCTGGCCGTGGTAACTTGTCCGTAATTTTGGAGTTCAACGATGTTTCGCGCCAGTTTGTCGATCGGATGCTTGCTTGCAATGTATTGTGCATCGCGGCCAGTTGATACTTTCGCCGAAGAGCCAGCGGTGCTATTGCAGCAAGCCGGCCGCGCGGCGGCGCTGGGTGACAGCGCCAAGGCCGTGACTCTGGCCACTCAGGCGATCGAGCAAGATCCGCTACTCTCCGCGGCGTACTATCTGCGCGGCCGCGAGCATTTTCGGCTGGGCAAGTTTCGCGAATCGGTGGCGGACTTTGACAAGTACATTCAATTGCGTCCCGAGCAGCACTCGCGGCAGTGGGAGCGCGGCATCGCATGCTATTACGCAGGACAGTTCGACAAAGGTGCCAAGCAGTTCGAGCTTTATCAAACGTTCCACAACAACGACGTCGAGAACTCCGTCTGGCGGTATTTGTGCCTAGCTCGTACCGAGGGCGTGGAGATGGCCCGCGCGACGTTGCTGTCGATCGAAAACGACCGCCGCGTGCCGATGATGCAGATCTATGACTTGTATCGCGGCAAGCTCGAGCCCGCCGACGTGCTGGCTGCCGCCAACGCCGGCAATCCGCCGCCCGATACTCTCAGTTCGCGCCTGTTTTACGCGCACCTCTACCTGGGCCTATACTATGAAGCCGCCGGCAATGCCGAGTTAGCCAAGAAACACATCATCGAAGCGGCCGACAACCACAAGGACGACACGCAGATCAACGGCTACATGTGGGACGTGGCCCGCGTGCACGCTGAATTGCTGCGCGGCAAACAAATGCCGGAACGCAAATCGCAGTGATTTTTCATGTGGCGGGGCAGGATACGGCGACTATTCCGTCTGCAATGTTTCCCAGGTCGATTGCAATTCTGGGAACAACGAGTAAGCTAATCCGCCATCGGTGTCTCGACAACTAGTGGCGAATGTTTTTTTTGACAGAAAGGTAATGTCATGCTTCAGATTCTGCAAATCATCATTGGATTGGCCTCGCTCGTGTGTTTCGTATTGGTGGTGATCAAGATGTTTCAGCATGGTGACACTGGACTCGGTATCGCCTGCATTGTGCTTATCTTTTGCGGCATCGGCGGGTTGATCGCCTTCATTATGGGTTGGGTCAAGTCGGCGCAATACGACATCAAGAACGTGATGTTGGCGTGGACAGGCTTGATCGTCGTAGGTTTTCTTGTCGGACTTGCCGGAGTCGCGATACAAGCGGGCGGATAAAGGCCGCGCAGCAATCGCGTTGACCGGCGCCTCCGCAACAAATAGACTGAAGTCATGCTGGAGGGCGGTGTAGTTTCACGTTTGCGAGGCATGACTTTGATGTCGGTAATGGCAGAGACAACGCGGCTCGTAGTGGGTCCCGACGCAAATGGGATGCTGTTGGCGCCCCAAGAGTTCGACCGCGCCGAGTTCGCGGACGGCTGGCGGTACGAACTGATTCACGGAGTCCTCATTGTGTCTCCTATACCTTCGAGAAAAGAACGCGATCCGAACGAAGAGCTAGGCCGATGGCTGCGCAACTATCTAGAGGATGATCCGAACGGAAAGTCGCTTGACTCGACGCTCTCGGAGGAAACGATTCACGTGGGCGACGAGCGGCGGCGAGCAGATCGTGTGATTTGGGCAGGGTTAGGACGACTGCCCGAGCCCTTCGAGCCGCCCACGATCGTTGTGGAATTCGTTTCTTCCGGTCGGCGTAGCCGCGAGCGGGACTACGACGAGAAACGCGAAGAGTATCTGGCACTCGGTGTGAAGGAATACTGGATCATCGACCGCTTCGCACGAACGCTGACCGTCTATCGGCCCAAGAAAGGCAAGGGGGGCAAGCAGACGATTCGTGCCGAGCAATCGTACGCTACGCCGCTGCTGCCCGGGTTCAATTTGCCTTTGGCGCGTCTGCTTGAGCTAGCCGACCGCTGGGATAATTGAGTGCGGCGAACCGGGTTTCTGAAGCCGGTCGATCTTCGCGGAGAACGCCGATGACGAAGCCGACTCCCAAACCGATCGACCCGCAGCAAGTGCTTGAACTGGCACTTGGCGTCGTGCATGCGGATCGGTTCCCGTACTTGGCGACGATCGACGCTGACCAGCCGCGGCTGCGCCCGGTGTCGCCGGTGAAGACCGACGGGTTCACGGTCTATGTCGCGAACTTGCGGATGTATCACAAGACGGCCGAGATCGCGGCCAATTCCAAGGTCGAATTGTGTTTTCTGGACGACGGCCACAATCAGGTGCGGATCACAGGAGTAGCCGAAGTCGTGACCGACCGCGGCGTGTTGCAGGAAATCTGGGACGCCAACCCGCTAATGCGCCAATACCTGGGCACCCTCGATAACCCGCAATTGGTCGTGTACTGCATCCGCCCAAACCGCGTGCGCTACATGCAGGAGTGGGCACTGGAATATTTCGAAGTGCCGTTGGACTAACTCCGCCGAGAGTAGCCCGGCGACGTAGCAGAAGTCGTGAGACTTCTGAACCCTCACGAGACTTCTGAACTCTCACGAGTTCAGCTACGGGTATCTCAGTTACGGCGCGTCGCCTAATTCCATCGGCGGTGGTGGCGTGTCGTCGAAGATGCCGATCCATTCGTGCGCCAACTCGTCGTCGAAGAACAGCAGCCACGAGCGGTGTGGGATGCTGCCGCGCTGCAAGATGTCGCGGATGACTTGAATGCCGCGCGGTAGATTCACTAACGCCAGGTCGACGTACGAGTACCGCACGCCGCTGCCGCCGCCAATGGCGCCGCCGAGTTTCTCTTGGACCAGTGCGTCGTGTAGGGCGTCTTCGATTTCTGCGCGGTCGGCGAAGCGGGAATTGTCGAGACCCTGGCTGCCGTCAATCTTGATGTAACAAAACGTCTCGCCCTGCCGCGAGAAACAGCCGGAATAAAAGACGCCGGCGCCGTGTGCCGCCTCGAAAACGTCCGGCCGGCCGGTGACACCCACGTACATGTCGCTGCGGGCCGGATAGTCGTCGCTCTCTTGCGGCTCGATTTCGTAGCTCGTCCACTCCGTGTCGCGGATGAAGGTGTAGCACGGTGCGTCCGGCAACTGTTCCAGCATGCTGCCGACCAACGCATCGACGGTTGGCTTCAGCCGCTCGGGCGACAGCATGCGGGCCGCGTCCGCGCGCCGATCCTGGCGGCGAAACGCGGAGAATAAGCCGCTCTTGGGCGGCGGCGCGACCTCGATCTCGCCGATCCAACAATCGAGCGTCTGTTCGCCCAGCAAAACTTCCGTGGCCACGAAAGCAGCCGACAACGTCTCTTGATCGTCGGGGCCCGAACAGCGCGGCGAACAATAGAGCAGGTCAATTTTCTGACCATCCCCCAGTCGTGGCTCGACGCGCATCTCAGCCAGATTCACGCCGGTCCGGCCCTGCACGGACATCCCCGCCTGCTCGACATTTTCCGCCAAGCGATAAGGATAGAATTCCCAGCCCGCGATGCGCGGCGCCCGCTCCAACAAAGTATGAACCAGCGGCCGCAACCATCGCTCGGCTTCCGGTGTGATCACCAACCGGTGGCCAGGCTGCCGGACGGCCGGACCGAACTCCCACATCAATTGCGTATCAATTGCCTGCAGGTGGTCCGCCATCCAGCTCGGCAAATCCCATTCGGACCGTCGCGAGAACAACTCTTCCAGATCGCGTGTCTTGGACTGCAACTGCCGCCACCAATGATCGATTTTGCGGAGCGTGTCCGCGCGATAGGCAGCCTCGTCGCGATTGGTAGGATCGAGGTATAACCAGCGCATCGAAGCCCCCTGTCCGAATCACTGGGCGGTCACTTGGATCATGGCACCTGTCGTTTACCAATACAATATAGCACGCGGTCGGAACGGCAGAAGATTTGGCCGTCGCTGGGAGTTTCCGCCGTGTGCCCGGTACCGTCGGGACCTCGCCAACCCGGCCAATTGTTTTCGGCCCGCGCAAATGAAGCTGATTCCAAAACAACGCAAAGAATTGTCAGTGTGGAGATCGTGCGGCGCAGTCTTGACGGCATGTGCGCTTCCTTTGAAAACGAGGTATGATGGTGGGTAGGAATGTCTGCCCGCAGGCGGCTCGGTTCGTATCGTATCGTATCGTAGCAGAAGTCGTGAGACTTCTGGGAGTCTTCTGGGAGACTTCTGATCCCGAACGTACACGGATGCGTCCGAACTCTCACGAGTTCGGCTACGTGCATCATTCAGCCCGATGGCTGTGGCGCGCGTCAATCTGTTCGAACAGCGGCTTCGCACGTTCCTGTTGCCGTTGCAGAATTGGCTGCACATCTTCCGCCAAAAGGTACCGCTGCTTGACGAGCGACTCGCAACCTTCAGCCAGCTCACGCGAGTATTTCTCCAGCGTGCCATAACGTTCCTCGAGCGACAGTCGTGGATCGCCACTTGCCTCTCGTTGTGATTTCGTCGCCGGCAGCGGAACGAACGACCCGACCAGCCCCACAAGTTCGTTCTCCGCGCCGGATTGCCGGCTGTGCAGGTTCCAGCCGGTGAACGTCGCCAGCGGCATCGCGACTTCCGCAGGCAGCAGGCAACCCAGGTCATTGCCGTCGGGTCCTGATTTTGGCACAAGCACTTTGTATAGTCCGCCCGATTGCGGTGGCTGCTCGTCGATGATGCCGTGCGACAGCCAGCGCGGTCCCAAATCCAACAGGGCCGGCTGTTGAATCACTTCGGGATAGCGAACACCGGGGATCGCGGGGAAACCACTCGATGGTTGATCGAAGGGGACCAGCGTCTTGTCGCGCAGCGTCGGATAAACGCTCGGCGGCGGCTGGACATGATCGCGGGTCCAACGGTCGAGCGCGACGAGCAGCGCTCGCAGTTGGGGCCGATAATCGCCCGGGTTGGCCAGCGACTGACCCAAGCCGCGTTCGGGCGGGTAGACGCTGGGCCCGTGCTGCGTGCCGCCGAATGTGTAAAAACGCACGTTGTCCGGCACGTCTGCATCACGCATTCCCAACGGGTCGGTGTGCACGAGCGAGCCGCTGCGCGTCCAATATTCGGCGGCCGATTGCGTGTGCATGACCAGCGGGACTTTGCCGCGCTCTTGCAACCGTTTCAGGATTCCGTCCGTGCGGCCGCTCAGCGGGTCCTTTTGAGTTTCATAGGCAAACGGAAATCGGTCGGTGTGCCAGTCGTGATGTTCGTGCTGCGTGACGAACGCTGTGGGCTGCGCGAAGCGATGATTGAACGAACCGAGCCCGCCGCCTGCCACGTGCGGCATCAAGCCATCAAACGCATTTCGCCCACGTTCGTCTTCATTAAATCCCCAATACAAAAGCTCGCGTAAGAAGCGGCCACTCTGCGACACGCCAAACCCATACGCGACTTCGATGGCCGGCTTGCTTTCGACCAGCAGCGGGTTGCGCTGCCCTTCGCCGTTTTTCAGTGCGCTCATCAGATCACGCACCGCGGCAAAGCAAACGCCCTGCACCAGCGGGTCTTGAGCCTCGTAGATCAACTCGTACAAGTGTCCTGGCTGAAAGCCCGTGGGAAGTTCCAACTCGACCAGCGGCAACTGGCCGGGCGATTGCGATGCGACCTCGCTGACGTGCAGACGAAACTGTTCGCGCGGAATCGGCACGCGCGGGTCGCCGGGCCGCAAACGACATGTGAGCGTCGCCTCGCGCTGACCGCGATCCGTCGGCCGATACGCGCCGTGATTCTCGCGGTTCACGTTCAGCCGCTGTGTTCCCTTCTCCGTCACAATCTCGTAACGCACGGTCCCGGTAATCGGTTGGCCACCGTCTTTCGCCACGGGCGCCGAAAGTTGCAAACGGTTGTCGCCCGGCAACAATTCGCCGGTCCAGCCGCTCCAAACGACCGTAAATCCTTGTCGCATCAGAAAACCATTGCCGGCCGACTGCGGATCGTTGCCGCCCGATGTGTCGTTGAAGAACCGGATCGCCAACTTGTTGCCGCGATTGTTCACGTCGTACAGAACCGCGCGATTCCCTTTGCTCAAATCCTTTGGCGCGAGGATGAACAAATCTGCACCGAACTCCACGCGGCCCTGCTCGTTACGCGCGGCCAGCGGCAGATCGACGATGTTCTGGTTCTCCGGCAGTTTCGGGTCAATCGCGTAGTACACCTTGCCGATGATCCGCTCGTACGGCCCAACCTCGCCGAACGATTGTCCCTCGGCGAACGGCTCGCGCTGCGTGATCTCAAAGCGCACGACTTCCGCGCGAGCAGATACGGCGGCGGTGAGCAGTACGAAGAGGATCGTCAGCCAAGTTGAAGGCGGTAGTGTTGCAATTGGCTGCGGGGGGAGTGTCGAGAAATACGGCATGGCTTTCATCGTGCTGATTATCTAACGTTTCATGAATACAGTACCCAGGAATGCGCCACGTTGGCGAACGTGTAACTACCAAGTACTGAGTACCAAGTACTGAGTACCAAGTACTGGGTACTGCATATTGATTCCAAGGCCGCGAGAATCATCGTGCGAGCATCCTGCGCGATACCGCACATCACCACACACAGACTCAGCAACGATAACCGAATTGCGTTAGCCGGTTTCATGTCGCATCACTCCGTCAATCCACGAAAGTCACCTGCCGATCGCCGCCGATTCCGGGAATTATAGTCAAAACACTCAAAAGCAAGTAACCCGAATACGCAATGCTTCCTCGTGCCGATTACGGGCCGAATGTCACAACGACGTCATAGTCCGCCCGGCCGAGCGGGTTGTCGGCGAAGTGAATGACGATGCGGTCCGGGTTGCGCTCGAGCACGACCAGGTCTCGTGCCTCATGGATCGTCAATCGAGCGGAGGCGAAATCGATGGCACCTTGCAAGTGCAGGTCCGTGTATTCCAGCTTCGAGTTCTTGCGTGGATTCCAATGGACTTGGTTCAGGACGACTTCCTTGGGCCAATCCCAGTGGCGATGAATCCAGCGAGCCCCTTGCTTGTCGATGATCAGCGTGTCGCTGCCGTCGATGTCGGCGCGGATGTGCAGCGATTGTGGTGTCGGAGGCGAATCAAACACGATATCGAATTCATAAACATCCGCGCCGTTGGGCGTGTCGCAGATGTGGACTCTCACCAAGTCGTCGCCGACGTCCAGCGCCACCGTGTCTCGCCCCTTCACGTTTTCCAATCGCGCCGACCCAAACACGACCGGGCGGTTCAAGTATCGAGTATGGCCGGCATTGTCCAGCGAACGCTGCTCCCGCGGATTCCACGTGACGTCGTTCAAGAACACCGCTTCGCCCGGCCAGCCCCAGTGCCGGTGAATCCAGTGCGCGTGCGTGGCGGAAATCTCGATGATTTCGCTGCCGTCGATCTTGCCGTGAAACGTCAGGCGAACTGGCTTCGGGTACGCCACCTGCTCTCCCAACGGCTGTGCGGCTGAAACGTGGCACAGCAGTAAAACTATGCTTGAAGTCAACAGGATCGTTCGCTTTTGCCTTGCGTGCATCGTGATTCTTCTCCGCTGATCGAGAACCTTACACCCGTTTGCCCCGGTTCAACGAAACTTTGACTTATTCCACTTTCACTGTCAGATCGAACCTCGTGAGTTGCATCTTGCCGACACGTTCCGCCGTGTCTTCGTTTATCCACTTAAATTCACCGAGCACCAACCGGCCGGAGTTGTGCAGCCAGATCTTGCGGTCGAAGAACTCGGGCGGAAAGCTGCTCACCTGAAATCGCTTGCCGTCGGAATTTAGCAAGACGGCCCGACGCCAGGCTTGTCGTTCGACATACGGTTCCCTTTTGTGCGGCTGGGGCAACAGAGTCTCATTGGCTTGCTGAGGCCGCAAGCCGATGAAGGCACGCATGTCATAACGGGAATGTGCAAATAGGCAGAGCACGAGCGGCGACCGAACGTCCGCACCGAAACCGCGAATGAGGCTGACGCTCATCTTGTCGTTTACGTAACCCTTGGATGAGATTTCCGGAGCCAACTCTGGCAGTCGCTCAATCCCGTCGAGCACATTCCAAGTGGCATTCGATCTGGCGTCGAAGACGAATGCTTCCCTCGATGCGTTGGAGAAGAATTGTTCGGTCGATGCGCCGCGATCCCTGTGACTTGACACAGCGTGAGCGCAGATGCCAGGTCCAAGGATTTCGTACGCGTGCACATGTTTTGCCAAGTGAATGGGCTTGGCGTTCTCTTGAAACGGACAAAACCACAATGACCAGAGATTGGTCCGAGGCGCACCGTGTCCTCGCAGATGAAACGCCGCCCAATCGGTTGCAACTTTCACTGAGGGTACGTGCGGTTCCTGCAAACGAATCTGCAAAGGAACCGATTTGCCCATGTCCGACAGCCCGACAAATTTGAAATCGGGAGTAAACAAAGGTCGAGCGTGATCGGTGTTCGTCCACTCGAACGGAACGAACACGTCTTGGCGCCGGTCGGGAAAGGATTCGACTTCGTTGCCTGTCTTTACGTCGATCGCCTGCCTTGTCGTTAGCCCCGTCTGAAACACAGCGATTGATTGGTCGGCTGATAGATAATCGAGCCCCCACTCAGCCGGAAACGATTGCACTTTGCCCGTTTTCAAGCTGAACCAAAAGTACATCGGACGATTACCCGGCCGCGGCCAAGTGGCGCGGTCGCCGCCGGAAATCATCAGCACCGCAGCCTGCAAATGCGGCACGTGGACCCACGATTGAATGCTCGGAGTGTGACTGCCGGGAATCTTCAACCCGTCGATTTCGAAGCTGACGATCGTTCCGCTGTTAACGTCCAAAGCAAACGGCGCGAGACGGGGAGATTCACAGAACACCCAGAGGCGATCGTTGCCCCGTCCTCCCCAAATGATGCGCGAATCCGACATCGTGGGAAACTCGCCCAGCGGCTTCGGCTCACGGGTTGAGTTCAGCGGAAGTGAAAACAACGTGGCGCCGCGCCGGAGGATGAGGAAATCCAACTCGTCGCCCTGCCAGACGCCGTCCCACAATCCAAGATCGACGCCGTCGCTCGCGTCACAAACGCCCAGCCGCGGCGCTCGATCGGCTGCTGACAAACATGCCGCGGTCGTGAAAACGCCAACAGACAGAACTCCGATGAATACCAGCCTCGGTCCAATGGTGACGGACGACATAGTTCAAGAACCTCCATCGTTCAGCATTCTGCCCGACATGAGCCATTATATCTTCTGCCGAATCAACATGACGCCGTCGAGCTTTTTGAACCGCACGCACGACTTGCCCATGTCCAACTTCTTGCCGGACTTGGCCCACGCTTCGCGGAACCAGGCCTCATGCTCGGGATTGCCATAGACGCAACCAAGGTAAACCGAGATGTAATTTTTTTGCGAGGCCAGACACGCAAACGGCAGCGGCTGCTTCGGGTCACAGTGGTATCCGGGCGGGTAGATGCTGTGCGGCACGAAGTAACCGATCATGCCGTACTGCATCCCTTCTTCGTAACCCTTCGGCAGATTCTTCAGAATTACATTGCGGATCGCTTGCACGGCCTCGCGGCGATCGGCTGGCAGTTCGCCAAGATACTGTTCGACGGTTGTGGCTTTGCTTTGCATGTGATCAGTATACCTCGTTGGGCTGCGGTGTGTTGACCTGGAAAGTCGCAGGGAACAGAATGAACTCAGCAGTCAACTAGTCACTGCGCTTTTTCAACTGAATCCCTTTGAATGAGGACGTACGATGTCTCTGTTCCTTACCCAGTCGGCGGCCGGTTGCCGCTGGTCGCATGCGCTTCAACTTCTTTACAAATTGACAACCCTTGCCGTAGCCGTTGTTGCAGCAATTGTTTCACAAGCCGCACCCTCGCGCGCAGCCAACGCCGAGCCGCGCGAGCGGCCGAACATCATCTTCATCTTGGCTGACGATCTTGGCTACGGCGACGTGGGCTGTTTCGGCCAGCAGCGATTTCAGACGCCCAATCTCGATCGGATGGCTCGCGAAGGGATGCGGTTCACGGACTTTTACGCGGGTTCGACCGTGTGTGCACCGTCGCGATGCGCGTTGATGACCGGCTATCACACGGGCCACTGCCTGATTCGCGGCAACGGCAAAGACAATCTGCGGCCCGAAGATGTAACGGTGGCCGACTTGATGAAAGAGGCGGGCTACGCGACGTGCTTGTCGGGCAAGTGGGGCTTGGGACACGCGGGCTCGACGGGCGTGCCGACCAAGCAGGGCTTCGATTATTTCTTCGGCTACCTCGATCAGCATCACGCGCACAATTTCTATCCGAGTTTTCTCATGCGGAACGAAGATCGCGTGCCGTTGAAGAACGTCGTGCCGGGCCAGGGCGAATGGGGCCAAGGCGTGGCGACGAAGAAGGTCGAGTACAGTCACGATCTGTTCACCGACGAGGCGTTGGGCTTCATCGACCGCAACCGCGACCAGCCGTTCTTCATGTACCTGGCGTGGACGATTCCGCACGCCAACAACGAGGCCGGCAACAAAGGGATGGAAGTGCCCGATTACGGCATCTACGCCGACAAAGATTGGCCCGAACCGCAAAAGGGACACGCGGCGATGATCACGCGGATGGATGCCGACTTGGGCAAGCTGCTGGATCTGTTGGCGAAGTACGGCATCGACGATAACACGCTGATCCTGTTC
>JBGTKH010000506.1:0-6608 GCA_041744735.1 Pirellulaceae bacterium
GATCGACTGCGGTTGCCCAGCCCCAAAACGGAACATCACAACGGCGGCGCGTCGCGGCTGGTGCCGATCTTCCCAGAGTTGCGGCCGTTCCTTGACGCTGCTTTCGAGCAAGCCGAGACGGGCAGCGTTTACGTTATCGCCCGCTACCGCGGCGCGAATGCAAACTTGCGTACGCAACTGCTGCGAATCATCGAACGGGCTGGCGTCGAATCGTGGCCAAAACTGTTTCACAACATGCGGGCCAGCCGGCAGACGGAATTAACGGCTGATTTCCCTTTGCATGTCGTCTGCGAATGGATCGGCAACAGCGCGGCGATTGCCGACAAGCACTATTTGCAAGTGACCGAAGACCACTTCCGCCAAGCGTCAAAAGGCGGCGCAAAATCCGGCGCAGTTGGTGGCGAAATCGACGCAAAATCAGGCGCAGCACGCAACCGCACGGCATCGCGTAATAACGCACAAACCCCGGTCGGAAACGGGGTTATGCCATTGTGTGCGATATCATACGATGCTGTACAAACGTATCTAGTACCCCCTAGGGGAGTCGAACCCCTGTTGCCGGACTGAGAACCCGGAGTCCTAGGCCACTAGACGAAGGGGGCGGGTTGGGTCACTTCACTGATCGGCTATGCCCGAACCGCGAATTCACTTTCGTAGTTTGATGTTGCTCGCGAACCTTGTCAACACCCGCTCAAGGTGCGGGCTGTTGGGGCGGCGGCGGTTCGGGAGGTGCGGGTTCGAAGTCGGGTTGCGGCGGTGTGTCGGCGGGCAGATATTCGCGCGCGATGCTTTCGATGGTCGCTCGCATTTCGGGTTCTAACATGCCGCGCTCATCGATAATGCGGGGCAACAACTCCGCGACTTTCCCGCGCTCGCCCTGACGGTGATAGACGATGACTTGCCCGGCCATGCCGAATGTGCGGAACTGGGTTTCCGTTTGTTCCAGACTGGCGAGTTCGTCGAAGATGACCAGGGCCTGGTCGAGGTCGTCGTCGCGCAGATACAACTCCGCGAGTCGCTGTTTGGCAAGACGCGCGTAATATTTGTTTTGCAAGTCTTGCTCCGGCGGGAAGAATTCTTCAACGCTCTTCCAGGCCTGCTCGGTGTTCAGGAACGACGCATGGAAATATTGCAGCCGCGCGGATTCCATTTCTTCGATGGCCGGCAGTTCCGCCGGGTCGATGGCCAGCAGCGAATCGGGCCGGCGCGCCCAGGCCAGAACAGCACCCAGCAAAAAGGCGACGACCACCGCCAGACCGACGCGCAACAACGTGCGGTCGCGGCGGTAAATCTGCACGGCTTCGGTTTTCATCAGGGCGTCGAGTTGACTAGTTGCGGCCACACGCGCGTCGGCCAGGGCCAGCATTTCCGACGAAGACCATTCTTCTAAGCCGCTAGACCAGTCCTGGTCCAAACCCGCGACCGGCAGCGCACGCAGATCGCGCAGCAACTCGACTGCGTTTTGATAACGATCGCCCGGATTCTTCTCCAGCATCTTGTGGACAATGCGGCACAGGCCGCCGGGCAAGTCCGGGCGTTGCTCTTCCAGACGCTGCGGCGCGGACTTCAGGTGTTGGACGGCAACGCTCAGCGCGGTCTCGCCTTCGAACGGCGCCCGCCCGGCGAGCACCTGATAACACGTGACGCCTAGGGAATAGATGTCGCTGCGCGGGTCGACAGCCCGGCCTTCGACCTGCTCGGGGCTCATGTACAGCGGCGTGCCCATCGTGATGCCGACCTGAGTCAGATCGACCTGATTGCCGTTGCCGGTCACGCGAGCCAAACCGAAATCGGCGACCTTCACTTCGCCGTTGGAAGCCAACATGATGTTTTCGGGCTTGATGTCGCGGTGAATGATCCCCTGCTGGCCGGCCTTGTGCAGCGCGGCGGCCACTTGCCGCATCACGTTCACCGCCAGCTTGGCATCTAACGGCCCGTGCCGAGTGAGCAATTGCTTCAGGTTCTGCCCCGACACGTACTCCTGGGCGATGAAGTGCACGCCGTCGACGCAGCCCACTTCGTAGATCTGCACGATGTTGGCCTGCACCAGCGCGGCCGCCGCTTGGGCTTCGTTGTGAAAACGGCGGACATACGTTTTGTCGCTGGCCAGGCTGCTCTTGAGCACCTTAAAAGCCACCTGCCGCCGCAACGACGCCTGTTCGGCCAGATACACCTCGGCCATTCCGCCGCGGCCCAACCGACGCAGCAACTGGTAATCGCCCAGCTTTCGGCCGGACAAATCCGGCTCGTGCGCCGCCTTGATTTCCGTAGGTGTCGGTAGCTCGTCGGGCATGTGCGTGCATTCCACTATTCCATATTAGTATGGGAGGCGAGGGGAATGTTGACAACACGTGCTGTTTGTGATGGCGAGCGGTGGGCGTAAGTCCACTGAAACGGTGCCGATTTGCGTGACAACCAGTGGGATTACGCCCACCGCTCGCCATTCCACGGTGCAAAAACGCAGCGACGGACGTGGCCACGCGGAACTTGCCGTCTGCCACGCCCGTCGCTTTTACGAATACATCAACCGTTGCTAATCATCTTGCTCAGCCGGTTGTCGGCCGTCGTTGGGCTGCTGTGTGGGCGGCGCTGGAGCCACGTCTTGGTCTTCAGCAGCGGCCGGCTCGCGGCGAGTACGATCGCCTTCGAAGTTGCCGCGGAATTGCCCTTGAACATTCGCGTTATACTCGCCCTCGAATTCGTCCACGTAGTTCAACGGGCGAAACTGGGGGCGCGCTGTTGGATTCACAGCCTGACCCGCATGGGCGGCCGAAGAAAATCCGTTTTCAAAGTCGGCCTGCTGTGGCGCGTTGCCATGGAAAAATCGACCGCCGCCAAACGATTGTCCCGCAGCATCGGCGTTGAAGTCGCCGTACGTTGCACCGGGCGGCGGAAAGTTGGGAGCCTGCGGAGCCGCCGTCTGTCCATAAACCTGTCCGCCGAACTGTGCCTGTTGAGCCGCCGACACATCGTACTGCCGCGCGGCGCCGGCCTGCCAGCCAACGGTGTGTTGAATCTGATGATGGTGTTGCAGGCGGACTTCACGTTCCAGCGTGTCGGCTCGCAGCAGCATGTTCGTGTCGCCGTTGGCCAGCGCGAAGTCGCGGAGGCGATCGATTTCTGCCAGGCGACTCGCCAGGAACAGGTCGGCTTGCAACGCCGCGCGATAGCTCGGGTCCTGCATCTCGGCCCGCGTCCATTCGGCGTTCCGCGGCGCATCCGCATGGTCGCCGCCCGCGTCTTCCGGCCGGTGGTATTGCGATCGCAACGCAGCCGAAGTTTCGCTCGAGCCCGACACGCGAGCTGCCCGCCGGCCGAGCGATGCGCGGATGTCGGCATTGGCGCCGACTCGAGCCGCATTGAAGTTGGGACCGACCACGCCGCGGCCGCCGACTTCCACGTCACTTCGCAGATTCACGCCGGCGCGGCTCTGCAGTTGAGCGGCGCTGGGCACTGCTCCCGTGATGGCCGCATTGCCGTTTCCCAACACATTTAGATTTGTGGCACCGCCCAGCGGTCCTTGGCCAAACGCCGCCGACTGCCAAGTACAGCACAGAACTACAACACCAAACATGGCGAAACGTCGCATGATTGCCTCCATGGATCCGAGAACTCGTGAAACAGAAAGGTGAAGACTGGCGGGCGAATGGTACCTACTCGACTCACTGGGTCAATGTCAGTTCTCTTGAGTGAATTTCAAAACCGTAGCTGCACTCGCCAGAGTGCGGATGAATTCCGGTAAAACCCGCGTTCTGGCGAAGGCAGCCACGCTCGATTTAGCCCTCTTTCACCGCGCGTGACTTCGCTAGCGGCGCATTTCCGTTGACGCACTCGGCGTGTTCACGTACATACGACTTTCTCCCTTCCACTCTTCTGCGAATTCCTGCCGGGCAAGTGACGATGCAAAGGATCAATCCCCGGACGCCGACGTCGTGGCTGCTCATCGCGTTTGCCGTAATGCCGATGTGCAGCTTGGTCGTGTGCCTCGCTGACCGCGAGGCCGTCGCTCAGGGCTCGCCGCCTCTAATTGGTTATCTGCAGTCAAGAATCGCCGCGAACCCGAACGATGCCAGTTCGTGGCGTATGCTGGGCCGGCTGTATGCTCAGTCGGGCCAGAACGAAGCGGCGCTTCACGCGCTCGAGCGTGCGGTGTCAATCGACCCAGGCAGTGCCGCCGCGCATTTTGATTTCGCGTTCGTGCTGCGTAGCGTCAATCAACTGACCGATGCCGCCGATCACTTCACGCGAGCCACGGAACTGGCGCCAGACAGCGAGTACGCGCAGAAGGCTCGCGAACATTTGACCAGCCTTCCGCCGCCCCGACAGTCGCAGGTGATGCAGGCCGGCTATGAGATCAAACAGTTCGACGGCCTGGACCAGCGGGAACCGCTAGAGTTGCGAGAAACGCCGTCAGCCCAAGCGTTGCAATCGCTAAGCTTTCGAATCGAAGGCGGGGCGCTGTACAACACGAACGTGGCGCTCACGCCGACGTCTCGCGGCTTCTTCACTGACGAAGCCGCGAGCGTTCAGGGATTCTTGAATCCGGACCTGGAATACCGCTTAGTAAACGGCGACATGTGGCGAGCGGGCCCGACGTTCGTGGCCTATCTTAACGTGAATGAGAACGCTTTTAGCCACCTGAATTTGCAGAGCTACCAGCCTGGCTTGTTCGTCGAGCGGACGGTGCCGCTGGCCACCTCAATCTTGGTGCCGCGCCTCCAGTACACGTTCACACACGACGAATTCGCGGAACTCACGTTTGGCAATCGCCATGCGTTGACGCTTTCGGCGACCAGCCTCTGGGATTGCGGCGACACGACGTTTGTGTATTGGTCGGGCGACTATACAAACTTCGCCGACGACGGCAGCAACCCCGTGACCAGTTCGCGCGACGGCTGGACCAACACGGCCGGTGCCAGTCACACGCATTACATGGGTTTGCGCTTCTTGAGCACACTGACCGGCGGCACCGACCTTCAGTATGCCGACACCGACGGCACGGACTTCGCATTTATGGGCGTGTCGCTGTACGCCTCGGCCGAAGTGCCGCTGGCCGAAACCTGGTCCGCCACGCTCGACGGAAGCTGGGGCTATCGCGATTACTTCCGTTCGGACCTCGTGCCATCGCGCAACGAACACATATGGGGCGCCGGGGCGCGGCTTCGCAAACGATTCAACCTGCATTGGTCGCTGGCCGCGGTCTTTAACTACAACCGCTTCGATTCGGCCAACGAGTTCTTCAATGCGCAACGCTTTCTGACCGGATTGGTCACGACGTTCGAGTATTAGGGAAGCTTAATGAGTTCGACAGGCACCAGCGTGTTCAAACTGCCCGAGCGGAAGCCTTCTAAATCCAGGGTGATGAATTTGAAGCCGAGCGATTTTAGATGGTGCGTCAGCGACTGGCGAAACGCTGGTTCGCACAGTTGCGGCAGGTCCTCCAGTGGAACTTCCAAGCGGGCCAGGTCGCCTTTGTGGTAGCGGACGCGAACGATCGGCAAACCGTGGTCGCGGAGAAACTGTTCGGCACGGTCGATCATCGTCAGTCGCTGCGGAGTAACCTCTTCACCGTACGCCACGCGGCTCGACAGGCAGGGCGTGGCCGGTTTGTCCCACACCGGCAATTGCCACTGGGCCGCGAGGGCTCGGACTTCTTCCTTGTTGATGCCGCATTCTGCCAGCGGGCTGCGCACATGATGGTTGGCAGCGGCTTGCATGCCGGGGCGATAGTCGCTCGTGTCGTCGGCGTTGGCGCCATTGACCACTGCGGCGACGCCGAGTCGTTCGACTAAGCCATCGAGTTGCGTGTAGAGTTCCGTTTTACAGTGGAAACAGCGATCGGGCGCGTTGCGCGTGTAGTCGCCTTTCGAGAACTCGTCCGTCTCGATGACGACGTGCCGGATGCCGATTAGTTCCGCCAGTTGGCGTGCCTCGTCCAACTCGCCGGCGGCCAAACTGGCGCTGGTACCGGTAACGGCGACCGCCCGCTCGCCCAACGCCAAATGCGCGGCCTTGGCGACAACGGTGCTATCGACCCCCGCCGAAAACGCCACCGCACAACTGTTCAGCGAACGCAGCAGTTCAATCAGGCGATCGCGTTTGGCGGCAATTTCGGACATGGGATAGAGAGCCTTGCTTGAGCGCATCGCGTAGCGGAATTCGTGAGAATTCCGAAGTTTCACAACTTCGGCTACGGTCTCTAAGGCCGGATTAGCAATCCGGCCTACAAAAACAACGGCAACTCCTCCACCGCAATGCCGTGGCAGTGCGTTTTGTGAGAGCCCGCAGTTATGCAGGTGGGGACCTGGGCTCCGGGTTGTGTGATCCATCCAGGGCTCCGGCGGCAGTGCGGCCGGTCTGGCTGGCTATACACGCGGCCGGGACCAAAATCAGTCCCCTGCGGTTCTCATATCGGCTCCCCAAAAAATCACACTGGCATCACGAACATGGCAGAGATAATTGCCGATCAGGCTGCAAGCAGCCCAACAATCGCATCCTAGCAGGCGTGCGGCGGGCAAACAAGCGACGTTACACCGGGCTCAGCGCCGTTCATTCATTGAAGCTGCACGATATGTACGACGGGCCTCCGAGCCGCCTCCGAGCCCGTC